>JAULXA010000173.1:0-2173 GCA_032118875.1 Flavobacterium sp. | reverse complement strand
ACTTTAGTCAATTCTTTAGATAAAGAAGCATCCATTCCTGGAATAATTCTATCCATAAATTCTACAACAGAAACTTGCGCTCCTAAACGTAAATAGACTTGACCTAATTCGATACCGATAACTCCACCACCTATAATTACTAAGTGTTTTGGAACTTCTTTTAATTTTAAAGCTTCCGTTGACGTAATAATTCTGTCTTTATCTAATTTGATAAAAGGTAAAGAAGAAGGTTTAGAACCTGTAGCGATAATAATATTTTTAGATTCAATCACTTCTGAAGAACCATCAGCTTTAGTTACTTTAACTGAAGTAGCACTTTCAAACGAACCTACACCTTCAAAAACGGTAACTTTATTTTTATCCATTAAGTATTTTACTCCACCAGAAGTTTGATCTACAACGGCTTGTTTACGAGCAATCATTTTCTCTAAATTCACTTTTACCTCACCTGAAACCTCAATTCCATGATCTGCAAAATGTTGTAATTCTTCATAATGATGCGAAGAAGCTAATAATGCTTTTGATGGAATACAACCTACGTTAAGGCAAGTTCCACCAAGAGTTGAGTATTTTTCAATAATTGCTGTTTTAAATCCTAATTGTGCGCAACGAATAGCTGCAACATATCCTCCAGGTCCAGAACCAATAATGGTTACATCAAATTGACTCATAATATCTATTTTTTATAAAATGATTGTTGTGTATTTTTCGAATACAAAAGTAAAGTTTTTTAAATAAATATGCCTCGATATTTATGCAAAAAACTTTATTAAATTTAATTCAGTACGAATGAAGTTGAATTTTTAACTTCTCCAATCATGAAAGTACTATGTGTACTACCAATATGTTGCAGTGTTGTTAACTTCGTAACCATAAATTCTCTATATTCTTCCATATCTTTTACACAAATTTTCAGAATATAATCGTAATCTCCACTTACGTGAAAACATTCTAAAACTTCGTTTAGCGTAACGACTTCTTTTTCAAATTCAGAAATTAAATCTTTAGAATGTTTAATTAATTTGATGTGACAAAACACAACAAATCCTTTATTAATTTTGGTTTTATCTAAAATTGTAGCATATTTGCTTATAATTCCTTCACGTTCCAATTTTTTTATTCTTTCATAAACCGCAGTTACTGAAAGATTTAGCTTACTTGAAAGTTCTTTTGTAGTTTTCTTAGAATCAATTTGCATTAATTCTAATAGTTTTTTGTCAGTTGCATCCATGTTAGTTGTGTTTTATTTGGCAAAAGTAATGTAAAATTCATAATTAAAGACAAAAAATCTATTTTTTATTAAATTTATAGTAAAAAAAACTGAATTTTAGACTTATTGTTGAAATTTTAATTTTTTATAATCAATTTTGAAGAATAAAAAATTAAAACAACATGAACAATTTCAACCCAGCAGACAAAATACAAGATTTACAATATTTCGGTGAATTTGGAGGTGTAAATCCTTCAATATCAGATTCTTCAACCTATACATTTCTTTCTGCAAAAACAATGTTTGACACTTTTGAAGGTAACGCAGAAGGTTGTTATTTATATTCTCGTCATTCTTCTCCAAGTAATTTATATTTAGATAGAGCTTTGGCAGCAATGGAAGGAACGGAAACAGCAAATGTTTCAGCTTCTGGAATGGGTGCGATTACGCCTACTATTTTACAACTTTGCGGACAAGGTGATCACGTAGTTTCTAGTCGAACTATTTATGGTGGAACGTATGCTTTTTTAAAGAATTTTGCTCCAAGATTTGGTGTTGCCACATCATTTGTTGACATTACTAAATTAGACATTGTAGAAGCAGCAATCACACCAAATACTAAAGTTTTATATTGTGAAACGGTTAGTAATCCGTTATTAGAAGTCGCAGATATTGCTTCTTTGGCGAAAATTGCTAAAAAACACAATATCAAATTAGTGGTGGATAATAC
This sequence comes from Flavobacterium sp., assembly GCA_032118875.1. Lineage (GTDB taxonomy): Bacteria > Bacteroidota > Bacteroidia > Flavobacteriales > Flavobacteriaceae > Flavobacterium. Next base: position 233 of record JAULXA010000173.1, on the reverse strand, counting down.
GTTTTCTCCTTTATCTGTTTCTCCTGCAAAATTAGGAGCAGATATCGTGATTCATTCCCTTACAAAATACATCAACGGAAGTTCTGATACGGTTGGTGGTGTAACTTGTGCGAGTCAAGAATTTATTGATAGTTTAAAAAACGTAAATTCTGGTGCGAGTATGTTATTAGGACCAACAATGGACAGTTTACGTTCGGCTTCAGTAATGAAAAACCTAAGAACTTTACACATTA
>JAULXA010000172.1:0-1917 GCA_032118875.1 Flavobacterium sp. | reverse complement strand
TTGAACTTCTTCTAATAATTTATTCAAAGAAGTAGAAATATCTTGTTTCGATTTTAAATTTAAAGTATAACCAAATTTCGAAATCACATTTTGTAACCCAAATAATTTATCTTCATTGGGTTCATCATGAATTCTGTATACAAACGTTTTCTTTTGTTTTCCGATAAATTCAGCGACTTTTCTATTCGCTAACAACATAAATTCTTCAATCAAATGATTGGCATCTTTACTTTGTTTGAAATACACACCAACCGGTTCTGCATGTTCATTTAAATTGAATTTCACTTCTACTTTATCGAAAGAAATCGCACCCGCATTCATTCTTTTTCTACGAAGAATTTTAGCTAATTCATCCATTTTTAAAGTCGCTTCCACAATTGGTTTTGGCGCATGGTATTCTTTTCCTGTTAAAGAAATATGAGCTGGAATTATATCTGATTTACTTTCTATAATTTCTTGAGCTTCTTCATAAGCAAATCGTTGATCTGAATAAATTACGGTTCTTCCAAACCAAGAATCAATCACTTCTGCTTTATCATTCAATTGGAAAATAGCGGAGAAGGTATATTTTTCTTCATTTGGTCGTAAGGAACAAGCAAAATTAGATAATACTTCTGGCAACATAGGAACAACTCGGTCCACTAAATATACTGATGTTGCTCTATCATATGCTTCATCATCTAAAATAGTTCCTTCTTGAAGGTAATGAGAAACATCGGCAATATGCACACCAATTTCATAATTTCCGTTGGGTAAGACTTGAAACGATAACGCATCATCAAAATCTTTCGCATCTTTTGGATCAATGGTAAACGTTAAGACTTTTCTCATGTCTTTTCGTTTGGCAATTTCTTCTTCTGTGATAGACGTATCAATTTGATTGGCATACGCTTCCACTTCAATCGGGAAATCGTATGGTAAACCATATTCTGCTAAAATCGCATGAATTTCTGTATCGTGTTCTCCAGGTTTTCCTAAAACTTTAATCACTTTTCCAAAAGGAGAATCGGCTTTTTTTGGCCAATCAACCATGGAAACTAAAACTACATCACCATGTTCCGCATCAAATATTTCATTTTTTGGAATGAAAATATCCGTGTACATTTTAGCATTTGTTGTGGTTACAAAAGCAAAATTTTTCTGAATATCAATTACACCAACAAATTCTGTTTTCGCTCTTTCTAAAATTTCTAAAACTTCAGCTTCTGGTTTACGAGAACTTCTTCTGTTGTAGATGTAACATTTGACTTTATCACCATCTAATGCGTGGTTTAAATTGATAAACGGAATGTACACATCTTCTTCTAATTCCTTACAAACAAAATAGCCGGATTTACGAGTGGTCATATCCACTGTTCCTTCGTAATATTCTGCTTTGGAAATAATTCTGAATTTACCGCGTTCGGTTTCTTCAATTTTTCCTGCTTTCTTTAAAACTAAAAGTTCTTTAATAATTTCGTTTCTACTTTGTGTATCATTCACTTCAATTATCGCAGCTATTTGCTTGTAATTGAAATCTTTATTGGGTTCTTTCGATAGTATTTTATATACGTGAGCCGAAAAATCTTTGGCTTTTTTTGACATTTTTCTAAAATTCTTTTTCATTTGTTCTTAACATTTATTTTTAATGGTCAAATGGTATCGCTTTCTTTTTATTTGATTCTATTTTTAATACTTGCGATTTCATATTTCTTCATTAATCATTCTTAATATGGATTAAAAGTACAAAGAAGTATTTATAAAACGGAATTAAGTAGTAAGATTTAATAAAATATTAATTTTTATAAAAAATAAAATAAAATAAAAAAGGTTGTCTAAATAATTTCAGACAACCTTTTTTAAAAACTCAATATGTATTTATTCAATAATAATAGTTTTAGTAGCTTTACCTTGATTTGTGATTACTTCTACAAAATA
>JAULXA010000171.1:0-2536 GCA_032118875.1 Flavobacterium sp. | reverse complement strand
TATTTTCGTTTAGTTCTTCAACACTTTTCCAGTATTTTTTGTTTGATGCCATTGTATAGTATATTAGCTTCTTAAATTATTTTATTAATAGTGACATTTACCACATTCTAAACCTCCCATTTGAGCAGCAGTTAACTGAGATACTCCGTATTTTTTAGAAAGTTCTTCATGGATTTTTTTGTAGTAAGCATTATCTTCTACTTTCACATTTGTTTCTCTGTGACAGTTGATACACCATCCCATTGTTAATGGAGCATGTTGTTTCATGATTTCCATTTCTTCAACTGGACCGTGACAAGTTTGACACTCAACTCCTGCAACAGTTACGTGTTGAGAGTGATTGAAATAAACGTGATCTGGTAAATTATGAATTCTAACCCATTTAACTGGTTTAGTTTTTCCTGTATATTTTTGTAACGATTTATCCCATCCAACAGCATCATATAATTTAGCAATTTCACCATCGTAAAATGCTTTAGAATGCTCTTCAGTCGCTGTAGTTTCAGCTACTTCACTAATGTTTTTGTGACAGTTCATACAAACATTCAACGAAGGAATATTAGAATGCTTACCAACTCTTGCAGCAGAGTGACAGTATTTACAGTCAATTCCGTTTTCACCAGCATGAATTCTGTGTGAATAGTGAATTGGTTGCACTGGCTCATATCCTTGGTCAACACCAATCTGCATCATCCATCCATATGCAAAATAAGCAGAAACCAACAATAACAAGATTGCAGAAACTAATACTAAGAATTGATTTTTAGCATAAGCTTTAAAGATATTCATTATTGAACGATCTTTTTGAGCTACTTCTAACCCTTTAGCACCAGCGATTTTAGTCAACATATTATTCACTAAGAACAACATAACAACTAACATCATCATTACTAATGAAAGCACTCCTAATATCACATTATTAGAAACACCAGAATCAGCACTTGCCTCACCCGCTACAGGAGCACCAGGTACAACTGCAGGAGCAGCAGGAGCTGGCTCAGAAGTATAAGCTAAAATATTGTCAATATCTTCATTTGACAATTGTGGAAATGCAGTCATTGGAACTTTGTTGTTCGCATTGAAAACTGCTACAGCTTGCGCATCTCCTGACTTGATTAATTCTCCACTATTCTTAACCCATTTGTACAACCATTCTTTGTCGTATTTAGCAGCAACGTCACGAAGTGCAGGACCCGTAGCTTTTGCGTCTAATTTATGACAAGCAGCACAATTGGTATTAAATAGCTCTTTACCCTTAGCCGCATCCTGAGAGAATGCTGATAAAGAAGTTACTAGCACGAATGCTAAACTGAAGAAAATCTTTGAAAACGATTTATGGTTACCCACCTTTTTCATATTTAAAATGATTATCGACTTAATTTGGTATACTTTTAGATATACCTTATCTAAAAACAACACGTTATTTTTTCAAAACTCCGACAAAAATACAATATTCGAACTATTATTAAAACCTTAATTTTATCTTAAAATGTAATTTATATTTGTTCTAAATAATTTTCAGCCTTCCGGATATCATCTTAAATTGTATTTTTGTATTAAAATCATTTGTATATGAAAAACTTATCAAAACATAACTTATTGTACTTCTTTATTCTATCTTCATTTTTCTGTTTATCATCAAGGGCTCAGGACGGAAAAACAAATGTTTCGGTAGACCCGAAAATTGACCAATTGTTAAAAGAAAAAAGAAAACTAAATACCGGTTTATTTTTAAATGAAGCCTATAAAATTCAAATCTTTTATGGCAACAGCGAAGAATCGAAAAAAAAATTACAAGAGTTTAAAAGGGAATTTAAAGACTTAGATGGCACAATTATCTTTAATAGCCCTAACTATAAAGTATGGATTGGAAACTTCAAAACAAGAATAGAAGTAGAACGCGCAATGGTAGATATTAAGAAAAAATACCCTACTGCATTAATCATAAAACCATCAAATTAAAAATAGATAAAAACAAAAAAGCCATTCAATTGAATGGCTTTTTTTATTGCTTATAATTGAATTATTTCAATTTTTTCTTCACTTCAACTTCGTGGAATCCTTCAATTAAATCGTACTCACGAATATCGTTGTAATTTTTAATCTGCATACCACAATCATATCCTTTAGAAACTTCTTTAACATCGTCTTTAAAACGTTTTAAAGTAGCTAATTCACCAGTGTAAATTACAACTCCTTCTCTAATTAAACGTATTTTAGAATTTCTGAATACTTTACCATCGGTAACCATACATCCAGCAATTGTTCCAACTTTAGAAACTTTGAAAATTTCTCTAATTTCTGCTGTACCTGTAATTTCTTCTTTCATCTCAGGAGACAACATTCCTTCCATTGCATCTTTTAAGTCATCAATTGCATCGTAAATAATTGAATAGTTACGGATATCGATTTCTTCTTTTTCTGCTAATTGTTTTGCGTTTCCTTGAGGACGAACGTTAAATCCGATAATAATAGCATCAGAAGCAGAAGCTAACAATACATCAGATTCTGTAATTGCTCCAACTCCTTTATGAAT
>JAULXA010000170.1:0-11496 GCA_032118875.1 Flavobacterium sp. | reverse complement strand
CATAAAAAGCAATCCAATAATTGCCATTACAATAGGCAAATAGATCATAAAATTATTCATAATTTAGTAAATAGTTAATGGTTAATTTTAATTCGTTTTAACAAAAATAAACAAAAAAGGCAATTATCCTAATGATAATTGCCTTTTTTAATAAATTTATTGAAAAGTTTTTATTTCAAAACGTGATAAACTAAAGTGCCAATAATGATATACATTATAATTAGCAATAATTCTAGCCTAAAGTTTTGAAGTGTTTTCATTTTTAATGTTTAATTACTTTATTTGTTGCTGTACCTTGGTTAGAAGTTACTTTAAACATATAAATACCTGCAGCTAAATTTTCAATATTTACTGTATTTGTTGTATTGTTTAATTTTTGAGAGAACAATTGTCTTCCGTTAATATCATATACTTCAACTGATGTATTATCTAAATTTAAAACATCGATATTTACCCTGTTATTTGTAGGATTTGGATAGATTTTAAAGTTAGTACTCACATTAAAACTTTCATTTTCTAAAACGGTACAAGTATTGCCTGTAGAAACAACAGAACCTGATTTCCAGTTTGACATAATACCAGATAATGTAAAATTAGTTAACGTTCCGTTATTACTTCCTGCACTATCTGTAAGTGAAGTATTTGAAGTATTAGAAGTATTATCATTTCCTTGATTAAACTTGTAATATGTTACTAATTCAGGTTGAGACATTGCTTCACAATTCATAGTATTCATAATGTCTGAATCTGATAAAACTGCATTCCAGACTCTAAATTCGTCTATATTTCCAGTGAAATATTGTCCTCCACCATCACCTAATATTGCTCCAATAGTAGTAGCATTTACAGTTATATCATTTGGTAAACTAAAATTACCAGATACCGTATTATCTAACACACCATTAATATATATTTTTGCTTGTGTATTAGTAAATGTGACTGCAACATGTGACCATTGGTTTGCTGTAACAAATGAGTTACTAACAATTTGTGCACTATTTGTAGATTGATAATATAACTTACCATTTGCAGCAGTTGCACCACCTAGTGAAAAGAAAGCATACGTGTTTTCAAAATTACTTTGCTTTCCACAAATAGTTTGATTATCTAATACAGAAGCGGTTGGATAAATCCACGCTTCAATTGTACCTGAAGGTAAATTATTTATTGCAGTTGCTGGAAGTAATACATGATCATTTGTTCCGTCAAAATTTAAATGAGTAGCATTAGCATTTACATTAACAACAATTTCTGCTCTTGGACTTTCACAACCATTTGCATTGGTTGAAGTTACCCAATAAGAAGTAGAACCAGCTGATGCTGTACTAGGAGTTGGTGCTGTTGTAGTACCTAGACCTCCAGTTGCAGTTGTGTACCATAATAAACCTGTACCATTTGTACCGGTTGTAGCTGATAAAGCAGCTGCAGTATCTCCTTGGTTGTAAATAACTGGAGTAGTTACAGTTGCTACAGAAGGAACAATTGATCCTGAAGTTACAGCAGAACCAGCTTTCCAGTTCGATGTTGCACCATTTAGTGCGAAATTTGTTAAAGTTCCGTTAGGACCAGTTGTAGCATTTAGAGTCGTTACTCCAGAATTATTCGCTAAATCTACGCCTTGATTGAATTTGTAATAAGCAATTAATCCTGATTCAGTTCCTCCTAATTCACAGTTTTTAGAACCATTAATTTCTTCTATTGTTTTTACAGAATTCCAAATACGAACCTCATCAATTGAACCTGTAAATCTTTCAGCACCAGTCCCTGCTTGATTGTTTCCAATCATAATTGAATTTGTAGTTGAAGCAAAACTACTTTCAGTTACACCAGTTGTAGTGCCCATAAGGATTCCATTTACATAAATCTTTAAATCAGAACCGTTCCAAACTCCTACAACATGTTGCCAAGTATTCATTACTACAGCATTAGTAGCGTTTACGACTTTAAAAACGCTAGTGCTACCGCTAATCCAAAATGAATAATTATTAATATCTCTTCTCAATAAAAACTGCATCTCAGATTGGTTTGAATTTGCGTAATTACCAACAATTACTCCTAATCCAGTATTTGTACTTGTATTTACCCAAGCTTCAACTGTTATGGTATTTAATGGATCTAAAACTGTGTTTAATGATGTTCCACAGTTTACTATATCATTAATTCCGTCAAAATTTAAGTGAGTTGCAGGAGTATTAGGAACAACTGTTACAACAATAACTGATCTAACACTTTCACAAGCTGAAGCATTTGCTTGTGATACATAATACGAAGTTGTTCCGACACTAGCTGTTGAAGGTGTGGGAGCAGTAGCAGAATAATTATCACCATATTGGTCAGTGTACCATTTTAATGTAGTACCTGTACTATTTAATGTAGCTGATAAAGGACTTGCTATGTCTCCTTGGACATAGGTAATATTTGTAACTGTAGGACCAGTTACCGGCATAGATGCATTGTTTGAAGTAATATTTACTGTCAAATCCACCCAAGACCAACTTGAAAACAAACCATTCATTTGCACAGAAGTAATAGGCAAATATGTGGAAATATCTATAGTTTGTGTTCCTAAATATGTTCCAATATTTGTACCATTAACTACAACATTATAATTTCTATCTGCCCATGTTCCACTGTAACCTTGAGAGCTTGTTGTAAATGAAGCACTTGTTTGGCAAGAGGAAAAATTGTTTAAAGTTACAGATGGAAAACCACTTGTGTAAACATCATCATTGTATGGCAAAGTTGTAGTTTGTCCAAATGAAATTAAAGACATCCAAAATAAGGATATTAAAAAGCATAATTTTTGTTTCATAATTAATTAAATTTATGGTTTAATGAAGCAAAATTACTTATTGTATTTAACACCTATATGCGCAAATCAACCTGTTTTTTTACTTTGAAACAAAAACTTTAAGGCATATAAATATTATTCTGTATAGCAAACAAAACCAAACCAATTACATTTTTTGATTCAGTTTTTAGTAATAAATTATTTCTGTGACCATCTACAGTTCTTGAACTAATGTTAAGTATGTTGCCAATTTCTGTTGCGCTTTTTTGTTCGCAAATTAATTTTAAAACTTCAGTTTCTCTTTCCGTTAGAAAGTCATTATCAAAAAGGGATTTTGATTTTTCTAATCCAGTATTAATGTAATCCAAAATTATATTTTCAAAATAAAATCCGTTTTGAACTACAGTATTAATACTTGAAATCATTTTTTCTTGTGATGCGCTTTTAGAAATATAACAAACCGCTCCAACATCTAACATATTATAAATAAAAGTAGGAGAATTATAACTTGACAAGGCAACGATTTTAATATTAGGCAGGTTTTTGTTTATAAGTTTAGTTGTCTCTAATCCGTTTAATAATGGCATTCTAATATCCATTAAAATTATTTCAGGCAGTTCGTTTTCAGAATTTAAATAATCTATTAATTCATTACCGTTTGAAGCTTCAAAAACAACTTCAAAATTGTCTTCTTGTTCAAGAATTGCCTTGATACCTTTGCGAATTAAAATTTCATCATCTGCAATCGCAATTTTAATTTTATTTGTCATAACTCAAAACTAAACTGAAAATTAAAGCCTTGATTTACTTGAGAAGTTAAATACGATTTTCCGTTTAAAAAATCAATACGACTTTGTATATTGCGCATTCCTAATCCTTTTTTAAATTCATTTTTTGACGCATCAAAACCTAAACCGTTATCGGAAAAATTACATTGAAAAGAAGTACTTGATAATTCGGAGAAATCAATTTTTATTTGAGTTGCTTTTCCGTGTTTTATAGAATTATTAATTAATTCTTGAATAATTCTAAAAATTTGTAATGCAAAATCTGGTTTTAAATTTTCAGAACTTATTTTATTATGATAGGATATATTAATAGATTTTGAATTATTATAATCTGATACTAATTCTTCAATTGCTATTTTAAGTCCAAATTTTTCTAGCACTGGTGGCAATAAGTCGTGGGCTATTTTTCTTGAATTATCAATTGTGTTTAAGTTTATTTTTATTATATTTTTTATAATTTCGGCTTTAGAACTGCTTTCCGTTTTAGGTGATTCCAATAAATTTAAATTTAATGAAATTGCAATTAATTTTGAGCTAATTTCATCATGTAAATCTTGAGCTATTCTTTGTCTTTCTTTTTCTTGAGTAAGAATTGTAGCTTGCAATACATCTTTTTGAAGTTTTATTTCTAAATCTTTTTTTTGAATCTCTGTTTCAAATATTTTTTTTCTAGATTTTGTAATGAATAAAATAATAACAACCAGAACTAAAATTAGAAATAGCAAAATATAAAAAATGATATATACGAATTCGCTATTTGTGTTCATCTGTTTTATTTAAATTCAATTGAAACCATTCTTTAAAAATTAAAATCTGATAAACAATGTAAAGAATTGAATTAAAAATCCAAATATCAATATAAGGGTTTTGACAAAAAACAAGTTCTAAATTTCCAGACATAAAAATAATGCTACTACATAATAAATATGAAATAAGACCAATACAGAAATAATAATAAGATTTTTCTTTACCTAAACTATTGTATAAATGAATTAGTGAATAACATATTAAAATGAATGAAATTGATAATATTTCAAACAAATTAAATTCCCAAAATAAATTTGGGTTAACAATGTATTGAATGATTAAAATTGTAACTATTGTAAGAAAAACAATAGTTGTTGTTGTTTTTAACAGTTTGTTTTCAAATAATTTATAAAAGAAAAAGCTTAAAAAAATAAATTGAAAATTAAAATAAAAATGAGATAAAAATAAGTTATTACCAGGTTTAAAAAAACCTATATAATTACAAATTATCTCAATTATTGAAAGTGAAACTAGATAACAAGTAAGTATTTTGTATAAGTTGTCTCTGCTTTTTTGTTTTGTAATAAACAAAAAACTGTTAATAATTAAAAAGAAAAGGCCTATTAAACTAATAGAAAAAACAATATAGAATTTTCCCATAAATCAAATTTCAATATAACTGTTTTTATCTTAGAACAAAAATAAACAAAAAAAAAGAAAAAACAACCCAATAAGATAGTAATAGTCAGTTAGGATTTTTTTTAAATTTTAGCGATTAATGGTCAGAATCCTTTTCTAATTCAATTTAACGAAGGCTTCATTTATGAAGATATTTTTTTAAATAAATTGTTTTTTTTATTCTGTTTACTAATAATTCTGGGGATTTTACTAAATAATAAAATTTAAAAAAGCATTCGAATAGGAGAAAAAATTAAGCTTACGTTTTATTATATAATTATTTATTTTATCTAAAACATGAGTTTTTGTTAGCTATATAATGGTAATATAAAAAAAAGCAATATTCTTAGTAGAGTATTGCTTTTTAAATTATTTTAAATAGAATGAATTATTTAATACTAAATAATCCTTCTGGTTTGTTTTCAATTGCGTTAAAACGATCAACACATTCTTTGATGATATTACGGGCTTCATTTACATCTCCCCAACCTTCAACATCTACTTTTTTGTTTTCTAAGTCTTTATATACTTGAAAAAAGTGTTCAATTTCTTTAACTAAGTGCGGGTTAACATCACTTAAATCGTTTAAAGAATTCCAAATTGGGTCTGATACAGGAACACAAATTATTTTTTCATCTTGTCCTTTGTCATCAGCCATATGGAAAACTCCAATTGGTTTTACTTCGATAACACAACCTGGGAAAGTTGGCTTAGTAACTAATACTAAAACATCTAATGGGTCGCCATCTAAAGCTAAAGTTTCAGGAATGAATCCATAATCTGCTGGATACATCATTGAAGAGAATAACATTCTATCAAAACGCATTCTTTTTAAATCGAAATCATACTCATATTTGTTTCGGCTTCCTCTAGGAATTTCTACCAAAACGTCAAACGTTGTTATTTTATCTGCTGTCATTTTTCTTTGTATTTGCGGGTGCAAAGGTAGAAAAAAGTTAGAAGTTAGAAGTTAGAAGTTGAAAGTTTTTTTAAATTATTGATATAGAGTGTGTAAAAATACATTAACTATAAAAAAACAGCTTAAAAATTACGGAATTTTAATTTTTGAAAAACTAACGATTACGCTTTTTTAAGTAATGATGCCATAATAAATAGGTGGCTAACGAACGAAATGGTTTCCAATTATTGGCATGATTTTCCATTTCTTCTAAAGTTTCTGTTTGGAAAAGTTCGCGCATGGTGTGTTGTACTGCAATATCTCCAATTGGAAAAACATCTTTTTTTTGTAAACAAAACATCAAATACACTTGAGCAGTCCATTTGCCAATGCCTTTCAATTGAATTAATTCGGTATAAACTTCCATTTCTGTTTTAGAATGGAAACTTTCTAAATCAATTTGATTTTCTTCTATACAAAATGCTAAGTTTTTGATGTAACTTATTTTTTGTCGAGACACACCGCACGATTTTAGTTCTTCGTCTGAAACGTCTAACAATAATTTCGGTGTGAAACCATTTAAATAACTTTCAATTTTATCATAACACGCTTTTGCAGAAGCAATGGAAACTTGTTGCTCTAAAATTAATTGCGAAAGTGCGACAAATCCGGATGGGCGAGTAGTGATTGTTGGATGACCATAGGTTTCAATAATGGTTTGAAACTTGGGTTCGAGTTCAATTAACGGCTCTAGAAAACTTAACATAAATGTTGCATTTTGAACAAATTAGAAATAGAAACCAAACCCAACTCGAATCGTGAATTTACGAGCATCAGGAACGTTTAAATAACTACCACGCCAAGCGCCATCAATTCGCATTACTTTGAAAATGTTTCCAATTCCTGCAGAGTATTCGTAATAACCATCAACTGGAGCTCTATATTGTTGACCAGATGCATTTAAGGCAATATTCTCATCAGAAACAGAACCATAAACCGCTTTTACACCAATTATTTCTCTCCAATTTAATTTTCGTAATAAGGGAACTCTTGAAAATAATTTTCCGTTGAAATTGTGTTCCAAATGCAATGAAGTATATTGATCCGCAACAAAATCGTAATAATTTAATAAGTTATAAGTGTTGTCGATGATAAAATACGATTGATTTCCAGGAATGACACCTATTAATGATAAAGGAACAGCTCCGAAAGTTTTTCCGATTTCTAAAGTTGAAAATAATCTTCCAAAACCACCAATTAGTAAGGGTTGACGGTAATATAATTGCAGTTTTGAATAGTTAAAGTCGCTATCAAAAACCCCTTTTAAACCTTGAGAATAACTTACAAAAAAGCGAGGATAGTTTAAATCGACATCAATTCTATCGACACCATAACCAACCATTTTACGTTTAGGTGTATAGTTTACTGAGAAATTTACTTCCGATTGTGTGATTTCATTAGCAGTTGTAGTAAACGTATTGTCGGTGAAATAATCGAGTTTAAATTCTGATGAAGCAGAAGATAAAGTTCGGTATGAGAAACTACTTTCGAAAACTAAATTCTTCACAGGTTCTATTTCAAAGCCTAAATTGGTTAGATTTACGTTGGTTAATTTGTTATTTGTTCCACTTGAGAAAAAAGAAGATGAAGCAAAACTTCTACCTAAAACATCGTTTGAAGTGGTTAAACTCACTCCAATTTGTTCCACATCGCGGCGGTTTCCAAAAGAGACAATAAAACGTTTTTTCTTATCCAACATTACACGAGCGTTGATTCCGTATTTGACTTTATCGTCTTTAAAACCATAAGCCGTATAGCCTTGAATTCGCCATGGATCGTTTGGTCCGAAATACGTTCTTCCACCAAAACGAACACGTTGTCCTTCAACATCATTATATCCTAAAGTCGAGAAAAGCGGACCAATGTCAAATTTTCCAACTTGTACATAACCACTTCCTAAAATAGAAACTAAGTTGTAAATACGTTTAATTTTCGGAACGGTTTTTAAAGTGTCGAGCATTTCATAAATCCCTTTTTCATTGGAATTTAAACTTTCAAACCGGTTTTCTTCCCAATAGTCATCGGTTTTGGTATAAATTTCTTTGTCAAATTTATTTACATCTTCTCTGTAGAATTTGTCGTCTTTTGCTTGATTGAATTCGTGATTTTTGAACATGGTGGTTCTTTTTCCGTACATTCCTTTAGAGCCTTCTTTTTTAGTTAAAGCAAAATCGGTCATCATGTGATCACGTTTCAATAAGAAAACGGAATCGTTTAATACATCAAATTCTTGTTCAATATAAATGTCTCGAACCCAGTTAATATTAGCGCTTTTACTAGCTTCCATATTAATGCTTTTGATGGCAAAAGTGGAATCGTTTACCCAAAAATCACCTTTAAAAGTCAATTCGTTTTTTCTTCTTGGATAGTATACAATATTATAACACCATTTTTTGTCAATAAAAGTACTATCTGCTAAAACATAGTTATAAACTTGAATTCCTGTTCTTGATAACGGACTCACGAAATCTTTATCGAAGAATTTTAAATAATTATTATAGATATCGTAATCCGCATATAAATCTTTCAAAAAGGCGTTTACACCATCGTTATTCGCGTTTCCGAATCCTGAATATTTATTTGCTTGTAAAACATCTTTTGTTCTGCTTTTTTCATTGTCGCCATATACTTTACTCATCGTTTCATTAATGAAAATGGGCAAGAAGTTTTTACCAGTAATAGCTGAGGTATCGACGTGTTTAAAGATAAATTCTACATTTTTAAAAATTTTACCTTTCATAAATGCGCTATCAATGGAGTTGATATCAAATTCGATTTTCTCATATTTATCATACTGATAATGACTAAATTGACGCAAACCGTTTTTCTTTTTACGTTCCCAAATTTTACGTAAAATATCTATAGCTGGATTGTTCTTTTTAGAAGTTTTTCCACCATAAACTTTTACTTCTGCAATTTCGTTTGAGTTTTCTAAAACAATTTTTAAATCGTAGTTATGTTCTCCAATAAGTTCAACATCTTTGTCTTTGTATCCAACGAAAGATACCGCTAAAGTGCTATACGTATTTTTAGATTCTAAATAAAATTTTCCGTTTTCATCTGCAATTACTCCTTCAGCGGAATTTTTAAAAGCTACTGTAGCGTAAGAAACAGGTTGTTTGGCATCATCTAAAACTACACCACTAACTTTTGTTTGAGAAAAAGCAAGAGTTGAAAGTAAAAATATAAAGGCAAATAGGTTTTTCATTGTTATTATTTTAAATAAAAAAATCCCGAAAAAATCGGGATTCAAATATACTTTTTTTAGATTAATTTTCTAATCTAAAATGTTACAATATTATTTGTATAGTACTTTTTTAACAGCTTTTACCACATCGTTACTGTTTGGTAACCATTCTTTTAATAAGGTTGGCGAATATGGAGCTGGTGTATCAGCAGTTGTGATACGTTGAATTGGCGCGTCTAAATAATCAAAAGCACGTTCTTGTACCATGTATGTAATTTCTGAAGCTACAGACGCAAATGGCCAAGCTTCTTCTAAAACGACTAATCTATTTGTTTTTTTAACCGAATTAATAATACATTCATAATCCATCGGACGTACGGTTCTTAAATCGATAATTTCACAAGAAATACCTTCTTTGGCTAATTCATCAGCAGCAGCATAAGCTTCTTTAATGATTTTTCCGAAAGAAACAATAGTTACATCTGTTCCTTCACGTTTGATATCTGCTACACCTAATGGAATAATATAATCTCCTTCAGGAACTTCACCTTTGTCACCATACATTTGTTCAGATTCCATAAAAATAACAGGATCGTTATCTCTAATGGCTGCTTTCAACAAACCTTTTGCGTCGTAAACATTACTTGGAACTACTACTTTTAAACCTGGAGTGTTCGCAAACCAGTTTTCAAAAGCTTGTGAGTGTGTTGCACCTAACTGTCCTGCAGAAGCTGTTGGTCCACGAAAAACCATTGGCATTGGAAATTGTCCAGCCGACATTTGACGCATTTTTGCCGCATTATTTATAATTTGATCAATTCCAACTAAAGAGAAGTTGAACGTCATGTATTCTACAATTGGTCGGCATCCATTCATAGCTGAACCTACTGCAATACCAGCAAAACCAAGTTCTGCAATTGGAGTATCGATTACTCTTTTTGGTCCAAATTCATCTAGCATTCCTTTTGAAGCTTTATAAGCTCCATTATATTCCGCAACTTCTTCACCCATTAAATACACAGATTCATCTCTGCGCATCTCTTCGCTCATTGCTTCACAAATTGCTTCTCTAAACTGTATTGTTCTCATAAATTAATTCTAAAACTTAGTGAAAGGCAAAAATAATAAAATTTAACGAGTACTATCATTATTATTAAATAATTTTACTCAATCGATTTCTTTAATAATTAATTAAGGAATTCTTATTTTGAGATGACAAAATTAAACAATTCATAAAAATCACCAATTTTAGATAAAAAAAACGTATTTTATATGCGTGCATAGTATTTTTTTAAAACATTTTTTGTAATTTCGTGCCATCAATATAAAATCTTTAAAAATGAAAATATTAGTTTGCATCAGTCACGTTCCTGATACTACTTCAAAAATTAATTTTGTTAATAACGATACAGAATTCGATACAAACGGTGTTCAATACGTTATTAATCCGAATGATGAATTTGGTTTAACCAAAGCAATTGTATTGAAAGAGCAAAATGGTGCTCATGTAACAGTTGTAAATGTTGGTGGTACAGATGCCGAAGCGACGTTAAGAAAAGCACTAGCAATTGGTGCTGATGAAGCAATTCGTGTCAATACTAGCCCAACTGATGGTTTATTTGTGGCCAAACAATTAGAAAATGTGGTAAAACAAGGTGGTTACGATTTAATTATTGCAGGTACTGAATCTATTGATTATAATGGAGGAATGGTTCCTGGAATGTTAGCCGGATTATTAGGTTTTAACTTTGTAAATTCTTGTATTGGTTTAGAAGTTTCAGGTACAGAAGCAACTACAATCAGAGAAATAGATGGTGGTAAAGAAACGGCTACGACAAGTTTGCCTTTAATTATTGCTGGTAAAAAAGGTTTAGTAGAAGAGAAAGACTTAAGAATTCCAAACATGAGAGGAATTATGACAGCTAGAACTAAAGCTTTAAATGTTATTGACCCAACTGGAGATGCGAATGCAACTTCTTCAATAAAATTTGAAAAACCAGCTGCAAAATCTGCAGTAAAATTAATTAGCGCAGATAATATTGATGAGTTAATTAATTTATTACACAACGAAGCGAAAGTTATATAATTCGTAAATCACAAATCGTAAATCATAATTAAAAAAGATATGTCAGTTTTAATATATACAGAATCAAACGATGGTAAATTCAAAAAAGTAGCTTTTGAAATTGCCTCATACGCAAAAAAAGTAGCCGATATGTTAGGAACAACAGTTACTGCTGTTTCAATCAACGCTACAGAAAATGCAGCTTTATCTGCTTATGGAGTAAGTAAAGTATTAAAAGTAAACAATGATAAATTAACCGCATTCAGTGCAAAAGCTTACGCA
>JAULXA010000169.1:0-3971 GCA_032118875.1 Flavobacterium sp. | reverse complement strand
TCATAAGTAGCTTCGCCACCTCTAGCTTCCATGATAATTTCCGAACGGTAATCCACACCTAAAGTAACTTTATCCGTTACTTTAAACATCATACCAACATTATATCCTGTTGCAGAAATTCCTGTCGCGTCTAAAGTAACATTTGTGTTTTCTAATAATGGATTAGGTGAGATATTTCTGTTGAAGTTTACACTTCCTTGCACAAAAATTGGTCCCCCACCAATACTGAATACATCTTCTATTTTGAAAGAGACTGTTGGCTGAATAAAAATAGCTGCTAAATCAATATTGTTTACTAAATGCGCACCCGCCCAGTTTTGTTCCCATTCTACAGAAGAACCATAAGGTGTATACACTGCTAAACCAGCAGAAACCCAATCAGCAATTTTGTAAGTAGCATACAAATTAAATGGCGTTCCCAAGTTATCAGTTGCTGCAGTTTGGTTAAACTGAGAATTCTGATATCTTGTTTTTGCAAACAAAGCACTTCCTCCAACTGACAAGTTGAATTTTTTATCTAAAAAAGACATCCCTGCAGGGTTAAAAAAAGCAACCTCTGCACTATTCACAACTGCAACTCCGGTATGTCCCATCGCCAATTGTTTCTGACCTTGAATCGATACTCTATATCCACCTGCGAACATAGATGCCGAAGCCAAAGTTAGTAATGATAAAGAAAATAATTTTCTCATAATTAAAATTTAGTTTAGTTTTTTTGTTAAATATTTAATTCAAAATTAACATTAATTATGAAATTTACAATTTTTTTAACTAAAATATTATGTATGCATAATAAATTTTATAGAAAATTGGCAACTTCGTAATAAAATGCTTTTGGATTTTCTGCGTGTAGCCAATGCCCAGCATTAGGAATTGTTGCTATTTTAGCTTCAGGAAAGTGATAATATATGGTTTCAAAATCAGCATCTAAAATATAATCTGATTTATCACCTCGAAGAAACAAAGTGGGTTTATTAAAATGATTTTCAATAGGAAGTGCTGCTCCAATTTCTGAAATTTTCTCATTAAAGACTTTCAAATTGAAACGGAAACCTAATTGACCTGGCTCTACCCAATATAAATTTTTAAGTAAGAATTGTTTTGTGCCAAAATCCGAAATGTATTCTGAAATAATTTCATCAACTTCACCTCTACTTGGCTGTTTTGAAAAATCAATAGCGTTTAAAGCAGCTAAAATACTTTGATGATGTGGTGCATAAAATTTCGGACCGATATCGGCAACAATTAATTTCTCTATTAAATTTGGATAATGTGTAGCGAACAACATCGCAATTTTTCCACCCATGGAATGACCTAAAAGTGTGATGTTTTCCAATTTATGAAAATCAATATACGCTTTCACATCTTCCACCATCACTTCATAACTAAATGCATCCGAATGAAAACTTTTTCCATGATTTCGCATGTCTAACAAATGCATTTGAAAACCTAATTGCTCAAATTGAGCACTTAAAGTTTTCCAATTGTCCGACATTCCTAAAAATCCATGAATAATTAAAAATGGTTTCCCTTCTCCTTCTATTTTTGAGTATAACATTTTATAAGTCGCTATTTTTTGCCACAAAGACACTAAGTCGCAAAGTTTTTTTTAAAAATTTCTTAAAGTCTTCAAAATTCTTATTCTTTAATCACTTCGAATCCTTTTACCTTTTACCCTTAACCTTTAAGCTTGTTTAAATACATATTCACTACGTTTTCAAAACCCAAATATAAAGACTCTGAAACCAAAGCGTGACCAATTGATACTTCTAATAAATTCGGAATGTTATCTTTAAAAAATTTGATATTATCTAGACTTAAATCGTGCCCAGCATTAATTCCTAAACCTAATTCGTTGGCTCTAATCGCAGCTTTCACAAAAGGCTCAATCGCATTTTGATTTCCTAAACCATATTGATGAGCGAAAACTTCGGTGTACAATTCAATTCTATCTGTTCCAGTTTCCTTCGCACCGTCAATCATAGCTTCAATTGGATCTACGAAAATAGAAACTCTGATATTATTGCGTTGAAATTCTTGAACTACTTCTTTTAAATACGATTGATGTTTGACAGTATCCCAACCTGCGTTTGAAGTAATGGCACCAATGGCATCTGGTACTAAAGTAACTTGGTCTGGTTTACATTCTAAAACTAAATCAATAAAATTATGTTGTGGATTTCCTTCTATATTATATTCGGTATACACTACATTTTTTAAATCTCGCGCATCTTGATAGGTAATATGTCTTTCATCTGGACGTGGATGAATCGTAATTCCGTTCGCACCAAACTTTTGAATATCTTTTGCAACTTGCAATAAATCAGGAACATTACCACCACGAGCGTTTCTTAAGGTCGCAATTTTATTAATATTAACAGATAACTTTGTCATAATTGTATTTAATTTGTACAAAATTACAAACAAAAAATAGACTAATTTGTATTTTTTACTTAATTTGCAATAGTTTTGAACTAATATTTATGGATAAAATTACAGATTTTTTAAACCTTGAATTTAAACCTTTACATGTCAATGATACTGTTGCTGACGCGGAAAATTTGTTTTTAGATTTTAACTATTCGCATTTTCCCGTTTTAGAACAAGACGTTTATATTGGATCTATTGCTAAAGATGATGTGGAAATTCTTCCAATCACAAGTTCAATTAACGAACATAAATTTAGTTTGCATCGTTTTTTTGTACGAAGTAGCATGAATTGGTTTGATGTTTTTGAAGAATTTTCTAAAAATCACACAAATATTTTACCTGTTTTAGATGATAAAAATCAGTATGTTGGTTTTTACGAATTAGATGATGTTTTGCATTTTTTAAACGAAACTACTTTTGTAAAAGAAGACGGCGGAATTATTGTCATTGAGAAAGAAACTAGCGATTTTACTTTTAGTCAAATTTGCCAAATTGTAGAAAGCAATGATTCTAAAGTTTTAGGCGTATTTGTTTCTAACACCACTCCAACTTTAACGCAAATCACAATAAAAATAGCACAAAGTAATTTTAACGAAATCATACAAACATTCCGAAGATATAATTATACTATTTTATCTGAACATCAGGAAGATTCGTATTTAGCTGGTTTAAAAGAACGTTCGGATTATTTAGACAAATATTTAAATATTTAAAGTATCTACAGATGAAATCACCATTAAAAACAAGTTTGCACAAGCAAACACAAATAAGTAAAAAGGTGATACCATATATGACCTCTAAAAAATAAATCTACATATATGAAAATAGCCATATTTGGTCAGTATTATCAAAACAACACCCATTCTATTGTAGAAAAAGTGGTGGCTTTTTTAGATCAAAAAAATATTGAAATTTGTTTTTACAGTGTTTTTTATCATAAGTTAATTGAAAACAACGTACAATTATCCAACTACAAAACCTTTGATTCTCATGAATGTTTGAAAGATGATTTCGATTATTTAATTAGTATTGGTGGCGATGGAACGATTTTACGAGCAGCCACTTTTGTTAGAGATTCTAACTTACCAATTATCGGAATTAATGCTGGAAGATTAGGTTTTTTAGCAACGGTTCAAGAAGAAAATATTGAAAATTTATTGAACAGAGTTTTAGTTAACGATTTCTCCATTTCGAAAAGAACTTTGGTGAGCTTACACGCGCATCCTGAAAATCCAGATTTAGAAGATATTAATTTCGCGTTAAACGAAATTACGGTTTCCCGAAAAGACACCACTTCCATGATTACGATTGAAACGTATATTAATAATGAATATTTAAATTCGTATTGGGCAGACGGCTTAATTATTTCTACACCAACAGGTTCCACAGGATATTCCTTAAGTTGTGGCGGACCCGTAATTATGCCCACTTCAAACTGTTTTGTAATTACACCAATTGCTCCACATAATTTAACAGCACGACCTTTAATCATTCCTGACGATTCGGAACTTACGCTAAAAATTAAAGGAAGAGAAGATCAA
>JAULXA010000168.1:0-3612 GCA_032118875.1 Flavobacterium sp. | reverse complement strand
TAGTCTAAAATTTCAGTTACCTGTCCAGCACCTACTGTTCTACCACCTTCACGGATAGCGAAACGTAAACCTAAAGACAATGCAATTGGAGATAATAATTCAACATCAATAGTTAAGTTATCACCTGGCATTACCATTTCTCTTCCTTCTGGTAACATAATAGTACCTGTTACGTCAGTTGTACGTACATAGAACTGAGGACGGTAGTTATTATGGAATGGAGTATGACGTCCACCTTCTTCTTTTTTCAAGATATAAACCTCTGCTTTGAATTTAGCGTGTGGTTTTACTGAACCTGGCTTAATAATAACCATACCTCTTTTGATATCAGCTTTATCAATACCTCTTAACAATAAACCTACGTTATCTCCAGCTTCACCTCTATCTAAGATTTTACGGAACATCTCAACTCCAGTAATAGTAGAAGTTAATTTTTCAGCACCCATACCGATGATTTCAACTGGATCTCCAGTGTTTGCAATACCTGTTTCGATACGACCTGTAGCAACAGTTCCACGACCAGTAATTGTAAATGAATCCTCAACTGGCATTAAGAATGGTTTTTCAACGTCACGAACTGGTAATTCAATCCAAGAGTCAACCGCATCCATTAATTCCATAATTGTAGCAACCCATTTTGGATCACCGTTTAATCCACCTAATGCAGAACCTTGGATAACTGGACCATTATCACCATCATATTGATAGAAAGATAATAAATCTCTGATTTCCATTTCAACTAATTCTAACAATTCAGCATCATCAACCATATCCACTTTATTCATGAATACTACCATTCTAGGCACACCAACTTGACGACCTAAAAGGATATGCTCACGAGTTTGTGGCATTGGACCATCTGTAGCAGCAACTACTAAGATAGCACCATCCATTTGCGCAGCACCAGTAACCATGTTCTTTACGTAATCCGCGTGACCTGGACAGTCAACGTGAGCGTAATGACGATTAGCAGTTGCATACTCAACGTGCGACGTATTAATTGTAATACCTCTTTCTTTTTCTTCCGGTGCATTATCAATTTGATCAAATGACTTACCTTCACATAAACCAGCATCAGACAATACTTTTGTAATTGCTGCAGTTAATGTAGTTTTACCGTGATCTACGTGACCGATAGTACCAATATTTAAATGGGGCTTCGAACGGTCGAATGTTTCCTTTGCCATGATTTTAAAATTTAATCTTAGTTATTATTATTAGTGTTCAAAAATTAATTCTATTTTGAGCCAATGTCGGGAATTGAACCCGAGACCTCTTCCTTACCAAGGAAGCACTCTACCCCTGAGCTACACCGGCTGTTGTGAGTTCAGAAGTCAAAAACAAACTTAAACTTGTTTTCAATTCTCTTTTATGCAACTTTTCAATTAACTTACCTGAAAGCCATTTCTAGATTATTTAAAAAAGTTTGTGGGGAGAGCAGGATTCGAACCTGCGAAGTTTTCACAGCAGATTTACAGTCTGCCCTCGTTGGCCGCTTGAGTATCTCCCCTAACCTTACTTTTAATTCTAAAAATTTAAACAAATAATTCTGATAAAAACACCAAAACATTTCTTAAAAATTAGAACTTTCAAAATTTCAAAGAGCCAGTGGAGGGACTCGAACCCACGACCTGCTGATTACAAATCAGCTGCTCTAGCCAGCTGAGCTACACCGGCATTTCTATATATAGAAAAAGTCCGCTATTTCTAACGGACTGCAAATGTATGTAATTTATTTATTAATCAAAACTTTTTTAAATCTTTTTTTCAATTAACTATGTGCTCTTAACTTTTCTTTTCTTTTTACCAACAAACGCTCTAAAGATTCTACAGCCAAATCTGCCGCTTCTTCAAAAGTTTTACTTTGTTTTTTTACAATAAAATCATCTCCAGGAACTAATACTTTTAATTCGACAATTTTATTTTCTTTTTCACTAATATTTTCAACCTTTAAAAAAGCATCAGAAGAAACTACCTTATCGTAATATTTTTCTAATTTTGTCATTCTCTCATCTATAAAATCAACTAGTTTTTTGTCGATATTAAAATTAACCGCGTGAACATTAACTTTCATAATAATAATTGGTATTAAATTAAACATTACTTATTTGTTCCTTGGATGTGCATTGTTGTAGACTTTCTTTAGCTCAGACAAACTACTATGCGTGTAAATCTGAGTAGACGACAAACTCGCATGACCAAGCAACTCTTTAACTGAATTTAAATCTGCACCGTTGTTTAACAAATGTGTCGCAAACGAATGCCTAAGAACGTGAGGGCTTTTTTTTACCTTTTCGGACACAGTACTAAAGTAATCATTTATTAATCGATACACAAACGTTTCACTTATTTTATTTCCTTTTTTAGACAATATTAACTTTTCACTATTAACCTTAATTTCAAGTTCTTTTCTTTTTATTAAATATAAGGTAACAATTTCTAAAGTTGATGGTAACAAGGGAAGAATCCTTTCTTTATTTCTTTTACCTAAAACCTTAATAGTTTTTCCATAAAAATCAATCGCATTTAATTCTAAATTTATTAATTCTGCCCGACGCATTCCAGTTGAATACAACAACTCAACAACCAATCTATTTCTAACACTATCAAAATCTGTTTCCAAAAATTGCGTTTCGAATAATTGTTTGATTTCTTTTTCCGAAAATGGAATTTGAACTTGCTTTGGTGTTTTTAACGATTTGTGTTTTACGAAAGGATTTATTTCTATTTGTTTGGTTTTCAAAAGAAATTTGTAAAACGATTTTAAAGACGCCATTTTTCGATTAATGGAAGAAGGTGCTATTTCAGAATCTGACAAGTGCACAATCCAACTTCTAATTAACGGATAATTTACTTCTTCCAATTTACAAGCATCGTGGCTTTCATTTAAAAAAAGTTGAAACGACACAATATCATTAAAATAGGCTTTCACAGTAAGTGGTGAATATTTTTTCTCTTTTTCGAGATATTCTGTATGTGACTGTAAATTATTGCGCATAAAAAAACCGTTAGATACAAATTTATAATTTATAATCTAACGGTTATAGTATTTAATCAAAAAATGATAGATTAACTTTCTAAGTTGTCTCTCATGTTTTGGATGTAAGCCGCTTTTTGAATTTTAATTCTGTTTGTAACAGAAGGCTTAATGAAAGCTTGACGTGCACGTAACTGACGAACAGTTCCTGTTTTATCAAATTTTCTTTTATAGCGCTTTAATGCTCTATCGATATTTTCTCCGTCTTTAATTGGTATAATTAACATAATATAGACACCTCCTCTCGTTAAGGGTGCAAACTTATGAAATAATTATCAATTGCTAATTAAAAATTTGAAATTATTTTACAGCTGGTGTATAATTTTGTTTATCGATAATCATTTTCGATAAAATTTCTTTTAAAATTTCAGAAGTTCCTCCACCAATTGGACCTAAACGACTATCTCTTAATAAACGAGCTAAAGGATATTCTTCCATATAACCATAACCACCTAACATTTGTAAACAATCGTAAATTGCTAAATCTGCTACTTTAGTAGATTTTAATTTAGCCATTGTAGCTTCTTTAACTACATATTCTTTTTTATCTAAACGAGCGACAGCAGCATAATTAA
>JAULXA010000167.1:0-2268 GCA_032118875.1 Flavobacterium sp. | reverse complement strand
ATTTCGTGTTTTGAAAGGGCTATAAAGTTTTCCTCAATTGCAGGTGAATGAACTACCGATACTGCGTGGATTCCTGTTTGTAAATCGTTCTCGTCAATAATTAACTCGATTATTTTTGGCTTTTCCATATTCTTTAAACGTTATAATGTTGCATTTTGTAGCCTATTTCTATCTAAGGCTTGTTGGCTTGTTACTTCACCGCTAACTACATAAGCTTGTACTGGCTGTTGTTGTAATTGTGCTAATTGATTAACTCCCGAACTTCCTATAATACTAAAATTAGGCGATTGAACCATTCCACCACCACCTCCACCAGCAGGAGAACCACCACCACTACCGCCCGAAGCACCACTGCCAAATTTAGAAGATGCGATTTTTATAATATTAGCAGCACCAACAGCAGCAGCAATTCCTGCTTCTACAAATTGTGTTCCAGTTGCTAATTTAATAGGGTTACCACCTGCTGTTAAAGCACCCGTAACCGCCATTGCCGTGTTCGTAACCGCAGCGGCTAAATTAAAAGCCTTTTGTATTTCAAATTGTTTGCGTGCGTCTTTATCATTTTTAGCTGTAAATGAACCAATAATATCGCCTATCGCCGTAAATGCTTGCCCTGCTAATTGTAATCGTTTTTGTCTAAGTTCGTTTTCCGCTGCTATTTGTTTTTCTTTGCTTTTTTTATCAATAGCTTCAATCTCTAAGGCTTTTGCAGTTTCAATAATTGCTAATTGTTCTGCGTTTCCTTTTGCCGCTTCCTCAAGTGCAAAATACTTTTGCCTAACCAATTCCAAAGCGTACTCATCTTCACTCATTGTTTTTTGTAAACCAGCTTGAAAATTTGCTTCGTCTATTTCTTCAATTTGTGCTTGAAATTCTGCCTCTTGTTGAATTCTTAATTTATTAGCTTCTTCTTTAGCTTCCGCTTCTTTTGCGTAATACTCAGCGTCTAATTTTTCTAAATCTTTATTTAAGTTCTCTTGAATAAGTTTTATTAATTTTGCTTTTTGTTCTGCTGTTGCAGTACTATTCTCAACTTCTTTAATTCGTGTTTGTGTATCATTAATTAATTTAACTTGTTGCTGGGCGTTTAAATCTTGAATTTGTTTTATTTCTTCTTCATAAATCTGTTGTTTTAAATCAGCTACTTCTGTTATTGTTTTTGTTTCTGTAGTTGCATTTTCAGTTGATTGTTCAACATATTTTTTACCATTATATGTTAGCTTATTAATTTCTCCTTGTGCCGTTAACGATGATTTACCATAAGAATCTAATCTTTTTTCAGCATTTTTTAACGAATCATTATATTCAATAATGGATGTTTTCCCTTGTTTATATTCTCCATTTAATGAATTTATTTTTTCTTGAAGTTTGTCATATTGTGAAAATAATTGAGTTTCAGTTGTAACTCTACTGGCAGAACTTAACGATTTACGTGATACTTCTAATTCCTTTTCAATTTCAATTTGTCTTCTTTTTTGTTTATTTAATTTTGTTGTAATTGAATCCTGAGCTTCTAAATTTTTAGTTATTTTTTCTTCGTTTTTCTGTAAAGTAAATTTTGCTTTTTGATATTCTAAATAATTTTTAACTTCTCTATTTAATTGAGCTTGAAATTCAGCTTCATCACTTAAATTTTTTAATGTAGTTCCATATTTTTTATTAATTTCAGTTATTAAATCGTTTCTTTCTTTTGTACCTTTATTTGTTGCTTTTAATTGACTTATATAACCTACAAATGCTGCACTTTCTTTAGAAACACTTTCACGCATTTCTTTAGCGTCTTGAATAGTTCTTTTTTGTTGTTGGTTAAATTTTTCTTGTTCTTTATTTGTAATACCAATATATTCAGAAACTTTATCCCAATTTGAAATCAATAAACCAATTCCAGTAATTAACAAACCAATCCCAGTAACAGCAAAAGCCTTGCCCGCTGTTGTCATCCCTTTAAAAGCGTCTGTTGCAACCGTACCTAATTGCTTAAAAGCTATAGCCCCTTCTTTTAATCCTTGAACACCTTGTGAAATAGCCATAGCTGCTTGTAGCTTAACCATGGTTTCTTGTAATTTTTCACTTTCAACCCCCATTAATGCAGAAGCTCCCTCGGCAACGCTAAAAGCATTTGCAACTCCTCCAACTGCATTTGTCATTTTAGTTGCCATAGTGGAAGAAGCAGCATCAACAACCATATCCGTGTTTATCTGTATTTTTCTATAGTCTGCAACCGTCTTTAATAAATCTTTATATTCTTGTGTTGTAGTTTGACCTGCA
>JAULXA010000166.1:0-5937 GCA_032118875.1 Flavobacterium sp. | reverse complement strand
TAATGAAAAATAATTACGTTACAAATGTTAGGTTACTAGTTTTTACTTTATTGTGCTCCGTTTTAAGTTGGGGGCAGGTTACAATTGTTTCTGATGGATTAAATAATGCAACAACATTATTTACATTAACAAACGGAGCATATTATACAGGAAATTCTGTCGCTGGTGACAGACCTGCAACTTCTCCATTTGCATCTGAAGGGACTCATTCTAGAGGAGTAATAAACGCTTCTGCTACATTATTATCAAACGATATTAACTCAACAGGCTATACTTCGATAACAATGTCATTTAAATTAGCATCTTTTTCAATTGGCTCTACAGGAAATGGTGCAGATGGTGCAGATATTGTTACTATTGAAGTAAGTCCTAATGGAGGAACAAATTGGTATAGCACAGAAAGAGTTTTAGGGAATGCAAATGCTTTTTGGGCTTATTCTGCAACAGGAATTGCAACAACTGCATACGACGGTAATGCCACTCCTGTTGATTTTACACCTGCAGCAGGTGGGTCTAGAACGACTGATGGATATTCAAATATTGAAATCACAAACTTGCCAGCATCTACTAATCTAAAATTTAGAATTACATTATTAAACAATGCAGCAGCAGAACAATGGGTAGTAGACGATTTTAAAGTACAAGGTATAATTGCTTCATCAAACACCATCACAACAAACACAGCTTTAACCGGTAGTCCATTTTGTGTAAGTAGTTCTACTGGTGCTTCGGTTTCTGTACCTTTTACAAGTGTTGGGACTTTTAATATTGGGAATGTATATACAGCACAATTGTCAAATGCTTCAGGTACTTTTGGTACGCCAATAAATATTGGAACATTATCGTTAGATGGTGTAAATCCTTCAGGAAATATTACTGCTACAATTCCAGCAGGAACTGCAGCAGGAGTAGGATATAGAATTCGTGTGATTTCAAGTAATCCTGTAGTTACAGGAAGTGATAATACAGTTAATTTAACGGTTCAAAATTCTGCAGCCATAACTACTCAACCTTCTACAACAGTACAAAATCTTTGTCAAAGTGTGGCTGCTACTCCATTATCAGTTGTAGCAACGGGTACAACTTTGTCATATCAATGGTATAGCAATACAACAGCTTCCAATTCTGGTGGAACTTCAGTAGGAACAAGTAGCGCCTCTTATACTCCAGTTACAACAGCAGCTGGAACTTTATATTATTATTGTGTAGTAACTGCAATTTGCGGTACTTCAGTAACTAGTAATGTTTCGGGTGCGGTAAATGTAACTAGTGTGCCGAGTGCGCCAGCTGGAACTATAAATATATCTGCTAATCCATCTTGTGGTGCAGCAACATTAACCTATTCGGCGCCAAATGCTAATATATATTGGCAAACTACAGCTACGGGTACTTCAACAGCTAATCCAACAACTTCTTCTTTTTTATCTTTAGCTACTGCTGGTACCTATACAAGATATGTAAGAGAATTGAATGGAACTTGTTGGTCAACTGCTACACCCTCTGCTTCATTTACAGTAGTTGAACCTGTAGTAGTTTCTGTTCAACCTCCAAATAGAGTGATCACTGATGGTACTAATACCACTTTTACGGTAACCGCAACAGGAACAACTCCAACGTATCAATGGCAAGTTGATACAGGTGGTGGTTTTGTTAATTTAACAAATGGCGCACCATATTCTACAGTTACAACAAATGTTTTAAATATCACAGCAGCACCAATTACAATGAATGGTTATTTATACCGATGTGTTGTAAGTGGCGCGGCTCCATGTGGAAGTGTAACTTCAAATTCTGGAAGTTTAACAGTTACTTTAACACCTCCAAATAATCCAACAACAATTATTCCTTGTTATGGTAATAATACACTAGGATTGTCATGGACAGCAGCAACAACTGGAGCAACACCAGCTCCGGATGGTTATATGGTTTTTGCATTAGCTGGTGGTACAGCTCCTGCTGCTACATCAGTAGCTGCCGGAAATGCCAATTTATATACAGCGAATTCAGATTTTTCTTTAGCTTCAGTAGTTACTGCTTCTTTAGGAAAATGTTTATATATAGGAACAGGAACATCATTTACAGTTACCGGTTTAACCAATTTATCAAATTATTCTTTCAAAGTTGTGGCTTATAGAGGTACAACAGGTACAGCTTGGTCATCAGGGATTACTGCATTACCAACTGGAAGTTGGGGTACACCTACAACAAATATCACAATTGACATTCCTGAAGTTACGGCTTTAGCGGCTTCAATTGCAAGTAGTCAATCGGCATTAACTTGGACAAGACCTACACCTTTATTGTGTTATGATCAATATTTAGTTGTGGCTAATCAAGGAGCAGTTGTTTTTACACCTTCTGGAGATGGAACAGCCTATACAGCGAATTCAGTTTATTCTGGAGCTAATCAAGTAGTTTATAAAGGGACAGGTGCAGGAGTTACAGTAACAGGATTAACAAACGGAACAAATTATTGTTATAAAGTCTTTGTAAGAAGAGGAACAGAATGGAGTGATGGCGTTTCAGTTTGTCAAACTCCAAATTTAGTATATTGTGCTTCTGGAGCAACTTCAAGTTTAGATTCTGAAATTGAAAATGTTACTTTAGTAGGATTTTCTACAACTATTTCAAATAACACTACAAATGTTTGTACGACAGGTGTAAACAATTATACAGCTATGAGTGCTGATTTACAAGTTGGCGGAACGTATTCGGTTGCAGTAGAATTTGGAGATTGTAGTGATGGAAGTCAATTTGATGGTGCAGGTGGTGTTTGGATTGATTGGAATAATGATGGCGATTTTCTTGATGCGAATGAAACTATTGGTACGGCTTTAGTGGCTGTTTCTGGAGGAAATGTGATACAAAACTTTACAATAAATGTTCCTGGAGGACAACCTTTAGGAAATTATAGAATGCGAATTGTTCAAATTGAAGGAGGAACACTAGTTACAATAAACCCTTGTGGAACTTTTACTTATGGATCAACCGAAGATTATACGGTACAAGTAGTTAGTGCTTGTGTGCCAACACATACAATTACAACTTTTACACCAACATCTGGACCAGTAGGAACTGAAGTTACTATTAATGGAACAGGTTTAACTGGTGCAACTGTAACTTTTTCGGGAGTTAATGCTACTATAGTTTCTAATACTGGAACTCAAATGGTAGTAGTAATACCAGCAGGTGCTACAACAGGTTTATTATCTGTTAAAGATAGTCAACCTTGTGGTGTTGATACTGCTTATACCATCATTACAAAGAACAATACTTCATGTGAAGGAGCTGCAGCTAGCACGGATTTAATTATTTATGATATTCACGATGAGCAAACTGGTTCTGGAGGATTTATAACATTATACAATGGAACTGCAGCAACTGTTAATTTAACAAATTATTCTCTTTGGAGAACAAGTGTTCATGATGATGGTAACGAAGTTGTTTATGGTACTTTAACAGGTACAATTGCTCCTGGAGCTTTAGGAATTCTTAAGGTTTCTGTAGGTAGTTGTGGGCCAGCTTCAACTAATGGTACAATTACAGGAGGATTCAATGAAAATGACGGTATTCAATTAAGAAATGCTGCAGGAACTGTAGTTGTTGACGATGTTGATACTTACCCAACAGGACCAGGTTATTACATGGTTAGAAACACGGGGGCATTAAGCGCAAGAGTATCTTATGTTGCAACAGATTGGAGTTCTATTCCACTAGGTCCTGGAGTTTGTTATCCAAGTGCCGGTTTAATTCTTCCAAGTGGAGGAGCTTCGTCACCTGTGGTTACTACTCAACCTTCATATTCACCTTCATGTGGTTCCACTTCAGCAGTTTTAAACACAGCTGGAACTGAAGGTTTTGCTGGAGGAAATAGTTTAGCTTATCAATGGTTTTTTGCGGCGCCAGGAAGTGCCACTTGGACAGCGGTAAGTGACGGAGGAATTTATAGCGGAGCAACAACTGCTTCTTTATCTATATCTAATACAACTACAGTTATTAATTATCAATATTATTGCCAAATTAGAGAAAATTTAGCAACTTGTTATTCAGCAAGTAATGCAATAAAAATTACAGATACTAACGCAACTACTTGGAATGGATCAGCTTGGTCTAGTGGAGTGCCTTCTTTAACCAAAGCAGCAATTATTAATGGGACATATGTAACCGCTACAAACGGTAACTTTAGCTGTTGTAGTTTAACTGTAAACGCAACAAGAACTTTAACTATTTCTTCAGGAGGTTATGTAGAAGTACAAAACAATATTACAAACAACGGAACCTTTGATGTTTTAAGTAATGGTTCTTTAGTGCAAATTAGCGATGCTGGAGTAAATACAGGAAATATAAGATACTATAGAACTACAAATATTAGAAGACAAGATTATGTATATTGGTCGTCTCCAGTTCTTAATTTTGCAAGTAATGCGGTTTCTCCAGGAACAAGTTTAGGTCACCAATACAAATGGTTGCCAACTACTGGTGGTACAAATAATTTTGGAAATTGGACTTATGCTAACGAAACTATGGTTTTAGGAAAAGGATATTGCTTAAGAGGTCCGGATTCTTTCTCGCTTTCAGCACTATCAAATTATACAGCTACTTTTACTGGTGTTCCAAATAATGGAGTCGTAACAATTCCTATTAGCAGAGGAGACTGGAATGGAGGTACGTATTCTACAGGAGTTTCATCTACTTTGGGAACCAATGAAGATGATAACTGGAATTTAGTTGGAAATCCATATCCTTCAGCTATACATGCAGTAAACTTTTTAACCCTAAATACAAATTTAGCTGGTTTTGTAAACATTTGGACACATGGTACTTTGCCATCAAGTGCAATCGCTGATCCATTTTATAACAATTATGTTTATAATTATACGCCAGGTGATTACATTACTTATAATGCAGCTGGAGCTTCAAGTGGTCCTGGTGTGTTTAATGGTAGAATTGCGGGCGGACAAGGTTTCTTCGTATCAATGTTACATACATCAGCAGGCACGACGGAGAATTTAACTTTCAATAATTCATTAAGAAATAGTACTTATGACAGTAGTCAGTTTTATAGAAGTTCAAGAGGCGCGTCAAATCCTGATGATTTAGAAAAACACAGAATTTGGTTCGATTTAGTTACACCAACAGGAACGTCTATCAGATCGTTATTAGGTTATGTGGAAAATGCTACAAACGAAAATGACAGATTATTTGATGCTTTTTCAAATGAAAAATTATCGTTCAATGTTTTCTCATTAGTAGGTGAAGATAAAATGCTTATTCAAGGAAGAACATTGCCTTTTGATAACAATGATAAAGTTAATATAGGTGTTACTTTACCTCAAGACGGATTATATAAAATCGCTTTAGGAGCAGTTGATGGATTGTTTTCAAATCCAAATCAAAATATTTATTTAGAAGATAAATTATTAAACGTGATTTATGATTTAAGATCTGCACCTTATTCATTCATGGCTACTAAAGGAACAATAAAAGATAGGTTTGTAATTCGCTACAAAAATGATGCGGCTTTATCAAATGATTCATTTGACGCGACTAACGATGTTGTAGTAATTTCAAATGAAGAATTAAGTGTGGTTTCAACAAAAGAAAAAATGGCAAACATTATTGTTTTTGATGTTTTAGGAAGAAAATTATTTGAAGGGAAAGATATCAATACTAATAATTTTATTTTACCAATTAGTAAACGTGATGCTCCATTATTTATTGAAATTCAACTAGAAAATGGCGCTAAACATAATAAAAAAACTGTTTTTTAAATATAAATTTATTAAAACGGACTTAAAGAGAGGTGTTTTACCTCTCTTTTTTTGTGATATTATATTTATTTTCTATATTTGATGTTGTTATAACCAAAAACTTCCCCCCATGAATAAAAAATTACTTTTCGTAATCGTTGCATTTTGCACGATTTCATTTGCCCAA
>JAULXA010000165.1:0-1875 GCA_032118875.1 Flavobacterium sp. | reverse complement strand
AGGCGTTTCAACAGGTCAATTAGGATTCAATTTACGTCGTTCGGTTTATGGTCAGGAAATCTCTACTTATAAAGAAGGTGATGACGATTATAACATTACCATGCGTATGCAAGATGATCAACGTAAAAATGAAAATGTATTGTTCAATCAATCATTAACATTCCGTAATCAGAACAACGGTCAAATTATGCAAGTGCCAATTTCTGCGGTTTCTAAAACCAATAAAACAACCACTTACAATCAAATCAAAAGAAAAAACCAAAAACGTATCATGACGGTTTATTCTAATGTGTTGACAGGTTATAATGGAGATGAAATTACGAAACAAATTGCATCAGAATTAGAAACGTACAAATTACCAAAAACGGTAAGTTATTCGTTTTCTGGTGTGCAAGAAGAACAAGGAAAAAACCAAAGTTTCTTACTATATGCGCTATTCTTAGCTTTAGCAGGAATTACAATTATTATCGTTTTACAGTTTAACTCGGTTTCAAAAACTTTGGTGATTTTATTCACTGTATTATTAAGTTTCAGTGGTGTGTTCTACGGATATGTCATTGCAAATATGGATTTCGTTATCTTAATGACGATGATGGGAATTATTTCCCTAGCCGGAATTGTAGTGAAGAACGGAATTGTATTAATGGACTTCTTCGTACTATTATTAGATAAAAAAGTAGCAGACGATATGTTAAAAAGTCACGATGATTTATCGTTAGAACAAATAAAAGAAATCATTATCGAATCAGGTAAAAATCGTTTAAGACCTGTATTATTAACAGCCTTAACTGCAATTTTAGGATTAATTCCGTTAGCCATTGGTTTAAATTTCGATTTCTTCTCTTTAATTACAGAGTTCAATCCGCACTTATATATGGGTGGTGATAACGTAATTTTCTGGGGACCATTAGCGTGGACCATTATCTTCGGATTAACGTATGCAACTGTACTAACTTTAGTTATGGTTCCAGTAATGTTCTACTTGGTAAAACGAGTAAAATATTGGTTAAGAGACAGAAGATCAAAACCAGAAGTTCAAGAAATTACGGCATAAGTTTTAGTTTAATTTATTTGTAAAAAGGCAATCTCTTAGTTGAGGTTGCCTTTTTTGTTTTTAAATTGTTCAATGTAAAAATCTGTTTCATCAGTCAGATCTGTGTAGCCATCAAACAAAAAAAAATCCGAAAACAAAAGCCTTCGGATTCTTTAATGTATATTTTAATTAGAAATTATTTTTTTAATAAATCTCTAATTTGAGTCAATAATTCTTCTTGAGATGGTCCAGCTGGTGCTGCAACAACTTCTTCTTTCTTTTTAGCTTTTTCAGCTGCTCTTAAAATAACGAAAATAAACAACGAAATAATTACGAAATTAATAATCGCTTGCACTAAGTTTCCGTAAGTTAAAACACTAGCTCCAGCTGTTTTTGCTGCTGCTAAATTAGCATAAGATTCACCGTTTAAAGAGATGAATTTTTGAGTAAAATCAATTCCTCCAGTTAATAATCCAACAAGTGGCATAATGATGTCGTCCACGGCAGAGCCAACAATTTTACCAAATGCACCACCAATTACAACAGCCGTAGCTAAGCTTAGTACATCGCCTTTCATTAGTGACGCTTTAAAGTCTGCAAAAAATCCCATAATCTTAATTTTTTAGTTAATTTAAGTTTTGTTTATCACGAAAATAATAAAAAAATTAACAAAAATTTAATTTTTATAGAAAATTCTCTTAACACGTTGAGAAATACTAGTCAATATTTCATAAGGAATGGTATTACAAACTGTTGCGATTTCATTTACATGTGGGTTTTCGCCAAAAATAATGACTTCATCTCTTTCGTTGCAATTAATAGGAGTGACATCAACCATTAGC
>JAULXA010000164.1:0-3910 GCA_032118875.1 Flavobacterium sp. | reverse complement strand
CAACACTTGAAAAAAAATAACATAAGGACTTAAAGATAAATGTACACCAGAAAAATAGTAATACATAAAAAACCCAACAAATATTAGCATTTGAATGAATAACTTTAATAAGTTAGAAACCACAATTGACAACGGCATAATTAACCTTGGAAAATATACTTTTCCAAAAATACCTGCATTTTTCTTAAACGTATCTGAAGTTTCATTTAAACAAGTGGTGAAATAATTCCAAACAATAATACCTGCTAAATTATACAAAAAAGGAGGTATTTCTCCTGTTTTTATTCCCGCAACATTATTAAAAATAATAGTAAAAGTAATAGCTGTAAACAAAGGTTGAATTAAATACCAAAGTGGCCCTAAAATAGTTTGCTTATAAACGGTTACCACATCTCTTTTTACAAACAGAAATAGCAAGTCGCGATATTTCCAAACTTCCTTTAAATGTAAAGAAAAGAAATTATCTTTTGGTTTTATTTCGTACAACCATTCATCTTCTGAATATTTGCCTGTATTCATTTTTTATAGATTAAATATCGGCCAAAAATAACCTTTTAAAACATATCAACAAAATGAAAATCATGTTCATTAAAAAAACTTCAAAAAAAACCACAACTAACAACTACCACTATTAAACTAAGCCAAGCAAAGTCCTTATAAAAACCAAATCGTAAATCACCGTATCTTCCTATCTCCCAATCACCCCCGTTTCTAAAAAAAACCAGTCAAAACAACACAAAACGATGCAAAACATGTCTTGTGTAATTTAATATCTTATTTTAAATTTATAGAAAAACTTTAATTAAGAAAAGTATGGCAAAAGTAATTGCACCATTTAAGATTAAAGGCACATTTGATGATTTGAGTTTTTATATTGCTTCAGAAGAAAATCTAGTGAGACAAAAAGGCAATTCAGGTATAACCAAAGAACAATTTGCTAAAAATCCAATTTTTGATAGAATCAGACAACAAAGTTCCGAATTCGGCAGATGCAGCCATAAATCTAAAGTATTTCGTTTACTTGCTAAACAATTTTATGACAAAGCCAAAGAAGTATCCTTTGCAGGAAGAGTCAACAAACTACTAGTAGAAATTTTACAGGAAGACACCACGAATACAATTGGAGAAAGAAAAGTAGAAAACGGCTTACAAATTCCAGAACTAAATGAAATACTCGTACATTTCGAAGGCAATAAGTTGCGACCATTAAAAAAAATACTAAAGAAAAAAATCACATTCGATTGGAAACAAAACAAAAGCAATCTAACTTCAATAAATGCAGAAAAAGACATCCTTTGGCCTGATCCAGATGCCAATCAACTACATCTACAAATAGCCATTGCCAATTGGAATTGTAAAGAAGACACATTTGAAAACCAATACAGCAACGAAATCATTTTAGAAAAAGTAAACACCGAAACAAAAATAGACTTCAAAATAGACCATCTCCAAACAAAAGACCTTTGGATAGCCTACCTATTTGTAGGATTCTCTAACAAAGAACGAAGAAAAACCAAACTCCTGCACAAAAAATGGAATACAGCAACCATTATAGGGATCCAAAACTTCCCAATAAAAATATAAATTCACTTTCACTTAATCCTAAATTCGTAAATCAAAATTTTTGTCATCCTGAGTCTGTCGAAGGACGTAATTAGGAAAACAAAAACTATCTTTGCAAAAAAATAGTTATGTTATCCTTTTTAAAATCAAAGCCAACTTTAGCAGCATTAATTCCTAATAATTATGTGGATATTCATTCACATGTGTTACCTGGAATTGATGATGGTGCGAAAAACCTTAAAGACAGTCAGTTTTTAATGGAATCGATGATTGGTTTTGGATTTAAAAAATGTATTACTTCACCACACACAATGGCAAATGTGTATAACAATACGATTGAAACCATAAATGGGGCAAAAAAATCAGTAGAAAGTGAATTGTCGGATTTAGCTAAAAAATTAGATTTAAGAGCGGCTTCTGAATATTATATCGATGAAAATTTTGTAGAAAATTTCAAAGCGAATCCGTTATTGACCTTAAAAGACAATTATGTTTTGGTGGAAATGTCGTTTTTGAATCCGCCAATTCAATTGCACGACTTTTTATTTGAATTGCAATTGGCAGGTTATCAACCTGTTTTAGCACATCCGGAACGTTATTCTTTTTATCATGCTAACTTTCAAGATTTTGAAAAGTTAAAGAAAATGGGCTTGAAATTTCAATTGAATTTACTATCAAGTGTGGGTTATTATGGTCCTGATGTAACAAAAGCTTCCGACAAACTTTTAAAAGCAGGTTTTATTGATTTTGTAGGTTCAGACATTCATCACAAACAACACATTGATTCTTTCGCAAGAAAAGTTGCTATTAAAGAAACTAAAGCATTTGAAACTGCGATAGAAAACAATCAGTTTTTCTTGTAAGTAATTAAGAACGTCAATTCGAGTGTTTTTTGTGAAGGGTAACGAAACAAAAAATGTATAGAGAATCGTTTGCAATAATAATTTTTCTCGTTCACGATACAATTCCGATAAATCAGAGTCTCGCGAGCAGACGAAAAATTATTCTTGAATTTATTTACCCAATATCTTTTTCCACAAAGATTTTTCTTCCACTTCAACACCATAGCCATATCCATATCCATATCCTTTTTTCGAATCGGTATCGTTAATTAAAATAGACATGTTTGGTAATTTCGATTCGTTGTATAATTGTTGCGGTAATTTTAGCATACGCTTGTCTAGATAATTTGCTCTTGTTACATACACAAAAGTATCCGCTAAGTGTCCAATTATGAGAGTATCAGTCACTAAGCTAACTGGCGCTGTATCCACCACAATATAATCGAATTTTGTTCTTAGTTCTTCAAAAAGCTTTTCTACTTTCTTATCCATTAATAATTCGGCAGGGTTTGGCGGAATAATTCCAGCAGGAAGCACATAAAAATTAGGATAATTATCAATTTTTACAATTAATTCGTCAATAGAATTGTATTTATTTGACGATAAATAATTGGTTATTCCAACACCTGGAACTTGCAAGTAATTATCAATTTTCGGGTTTCTAATATCTAATCCAACTAACAAGACTCTTTTATCAGACAACGCAATAGTTGACGCTAAATTTACAGAAACAAATGTTTTTCCTTCTTTTGGAAAAGTGGATGTTACAAATATGGTTTTCGCAATACCTTCTTGTACATCTTTTAATAAAAACTCTAAATTGGTTCTTATGATACGAATGGCTTCGGCGGTGTTTGTTCTACTATTTAATTGAATAATTTCGTTAGGACTCTCAGCTTTTGGCACATCACCAATGAATGGAATAGTGGTATTGCGTTCAATATCTAATCTTGATTTCACTTTATTATCGAAGAAATCTAAAATATAAATTACTGAGAAAGGTAAAATAAGACCTAAAAATACAGCAATAATATAGATTAAAGATTTATTTGGAGAAACTGGAGCATATGATTCAATTGCTTCATCAATAACTTTTGCATTTGGCTGAGTTACCGCAAGTGAAATAGCCGTTTCCTCTCTTTTTTCTAATAAATATAAGTATAGCGATTCTTTTACACCTTGTTTTCTAGAAATGATTCTAAATTCTCTTTCTTGAGTTGGAATTTGAGAAATCTTACCCGACAATTTAGCATTTTGCTTAGCAAAATCGTTTCTTTTTATTTGTAAAGTAACTCTTAATTGTTGCAAACTAGATTGAACAGAACCTTGTAAGGAATATATTTTTTTGGTGATAGCCGTAACCGTTGAATTATTTTCACCAGCTGTTTTCAACAATCTATTTCGTTCTAAAACTAACGCATTATATTGTTTTATTAATTCACTTGAACTGGCATCTCCAGATAGAACATTAGCAGGAATTAAATCATTTACAGTACTTCCTTTCA
>JAULXA010000163.1:0-2801 GCA_032118875.1 Flavobacterium sp. | reverse complement strand
GGCTTGAATCCAGTGTTTCATTTGATTAGGTGAAGGGTTTTGGGTGAAGGGCTTTGGGTTTGAAAACTAATAGGTAAATCCTTTTACCCTAAACCTTTTACCTTTAGCCCATTTATGGTAAATATTTCTTTTCAAAATTAGGCTTACGTTTTTCTAAGAAAGCATCTCTACCTTCTTTCGCTTCGTCAGTCATATAGGCTAAACGAGTGGCTTCACCAGCAAAAACTTGTTGTCCCACCATTCCATCATCGGTTAAATTCATAGCGAATTTTAGCATTTTGATTGAAGTTGGCGATTTTTCTAATATTTCTTGTGCCCATTCAAAAGCAGTATCTTCTAATTCGGCGTGTGGAATAACCGCATTTACCATTCCCATTTCATAAGCGTCTTGCGCAGAATAATTTCTTCCTAAAAAGAAAATTTCTCTAGCTCTTTTCTGACCTACCATTTTCGCTAAATAAGCAGATCCATAACCACCATCGAAACTAGTTACATCTGCATCGGTTTGTTTAAAAATGGCGTGTTCTTTACTCGCTAATGTCAAATCACAAACTACGTGTAAACTATGTCCGCCACCAACAGCCCAACCTGGAACCACACAAATAACTGCTTTTGGCATGAAACGAATCATTCGTTGCACTTCTAAAATGTTTAATCTATGATATCCATCTTCACCAACATAACCTTGATGTCCACGCGCTTTTTGATCGCCACCGCTACAAAAACTCCAAATTCCATCAGGTCTGTTAAAAGCTATTCTGGCTACGCCATCACATTTTTTATACGTTATATCTTCGTATTCTTTTACGATTTTCCAGTTGATATTTGACATAATTTTATATTGAAATTGTCTCGAAATTTCGAGATTAGTATTGAAATTATATTTTATAATATTTTCAGTAAAAATAATTCATTTTTCTCTTATATTGCAATCGTTTTTTAGAATTAATTCAATCCGCACATATTATTTATTAATGCATTACAAATCAAGTGTTTCAAAAGTTTTTTATATCATTTTTCCTTTATTTATTATTGGCGTTTTTATTTTACATTATTTGGCCCCGAAAAGAGAAGACGGAAATGAAACGCTAATTCCTATTATAATTTTACCACTTATGATAGGAATTTTTATATTGGCCATTTCAAAAACAAAATATTACATAGAAGATTCTATATTAGTAAGTCAGATTTTATTTTACAAGTATAAAATTACTATTGAAACTATTAGAAAAATTGAATACAACCATACTATTTTTGTAGGTAC
This sequence comes from Flavobacterium sp., assembly GCA_032118875.1. Lineage (GTDB taxonomy): Bacteria > Bacteroidota > Bacteroidia > Flavobacteriales > Flavobacteriaceae > Flavobacterium. The sequence goes on along the minus strand of JAULXA010000163.1, from coordinate 1,537 downwards.
AACAACAAAATTAGGCTGGGACAACAAAGGATTAATTGTTCATTTTAACAAATTTGACGACATTTTTATATCACCCGAAAACAAAGAACAATTTATTGCCCAATTACTAGAAATCAATCCCAACATTGAAATAAAAAAATAATGAACATTCGCTTTTTACTTATATCACTTACCTTTTTAACTATAGCTTGCAAAGACAAAGCAAAAGACTTTTCTCAGAAAAACGGCACTCAAAAAGATCAAGGAGAATTTTTTGTGGAATTCAATCCTTTAGATTCAACATATTGCAACAAACAGAAAAAAGAAATTGAATATCGTTATAACCAATTAATCAACAAAAATGATTTTTATGGTCAGTTTTTAGTGGCCAAAAATGGGAAAATCTTATTTGAAGACTATGAAGGATTCGCTTACAAAGAAAAAGACGATAAAAACAGAAAAAACAAACCTTTACATATTGCTTCAGTAAGTAAAGTATTAACAGCTGCTGTCGTTTTACGAATGGTTGACCAAAATAAAATTGGTTTAGACGATAAAGTTTCTAAATATTTAAAAGGTTTTTTCCATGATGATATAACAGTAAGAATGTTGCTTAATCACAGAAGTGGTTTGCGTCATTATGGCTATTTTATTGAGCGTGATGTAAAATGGGACAAATCCAAACGCATTACCAATCAGGATATTTTAGATTTAATAAATTCTGGAAAAATTCATTTAGAAAGCAAGCCAGGAACTCGCTTTGCATATTGCAATACCAATTATTCTTTATTGGCGTTAATCATTGAAAAAGTTTCGGGAATGCGCTATCACGAAGCCATGGACAAGTTACTTTTCAAACCATTAGACATGAAAAACACGTTTGTTTTCGATTATGAAAAACATCATGATACGGTGAGTCAAACCTATAAAGCCAGCAAATTACGATTGGCGTTTGATCATTTAGATTTAGTCTATGGTGATAAAAATATTTATTCCACAGCTCGCGATTTATTAAAATTCGATTTGGCTACGTATTCTGATAAATTCTTTAGTGCAAAACTTCGAAAAGAAATTTTTAAAGGATACAGCTACGAATCTAAAGGCGAAAAAAACTACGGATTAGGGATTCGTTTACGCGAATGGAAAGAAGCACCAACGTTAACCTATCATAATGGTTGGTGGCATGGAAATACCTCATCCTATATCACGCAGAAAAATGATACGGTTACCATTATTGCTTTATCGAACAAAATGACACATAAAACCTATCAAACCAAAAAATTTATTGCGTTGTTTAACTCTAAATATCCCATAAAATTGGACAATAGTGAAGTTGGTGGTGCGAATGAGTAAGTAGAATTTACGATTTGGGAAGTACAACTTACGATTTTAGATTTGGTAATTACAAATGGATTTTAGAATTTTAAAATTTAATTTCCTAATTTTGCAAAAAATTTGAATCATGATTTTACCAATATACGGATACGGCGAAGCAGTTTTAAGAAAAGTTTGCGTTGACATTCCACAAGATCACCCAAACTTAACAGAAATTTTAAGC
>JAULXA010000162.1:950-10614 GCA_032118875.1 Flavobacterium sp. | reverse complement strand
GTCTGGTTCAATATTTATAATATTTTGAATTGCACGACCTTTACTTGCTTTTGTTCCTTCTGGAATTTCGTAAACACGCATCCAGAAACATTTTCCTTTTTGAGTAAAGAATAATAAATATTGGTGGTTAGTTGCCACAAATAAATGCTCTAAGAAATCTTGATCTCTTGTTCCTGCAGATTTCTGACCTACTCCACCTCTATTTTGTGTTTTGTATTCTGATAATGAAGTACGTTTGATGTAACCTGCATGAGAAATCGTAACTACTACATTTTCATCAGCAATTAAATCTTCAATACTTACATCTCCACCAGAATATTCAATTACTGAACGACGCGCATCACCATATTTTTCTTTGATTTCAGCTAATTCGTCTTTAATTAATTGCATTCTTAATTCTTTACTAGCTAATAATTCTTTTAAACCAGTAATTAATTTCATGATTTCGTCAAATTCAGCTCTTAACTTATCTTGTTCCAGACCTGTTAATTGACGTAAACGCATTTCAACAATAGCACGAGCTTGTAATTCAGATAATTTAAATCTTTCAATTAATCTACCTCTAGCTTCTTCTCCATCTTTCGAACCTCTAATGATTTTAATTACTTCATCAATATTATCAGAAGCGATAATTAAACCTTCTAAAATATGGGCTCTTTCTTCTGCTTTTCTTAAATCATATTGTGCTCTTCTTACAACTACTTCATGACGGTTTTCCACGAAATGGTGAATTAAATCTTTTAGATTTAACATTTGTGGTCTTCCTTTTACTAAAGCAATATTGTTTACACTGAAAGAAGATTGTAATTGTGTATATTTATAAAGTGTATTCAAAACCACATTTGGAACCGCATCACGTTTTAATTCGTAAACGATACGCATACCTGTTCTATCCGATTCATCACGAATAGTAGAAATACCTTCAATCTTTTTCTCGTTAACTAAATCCGCCGTTTTCTTAATCATATCAGCTTTGTTAACTTGATATGGAATTTCAGTTACGATGATAGATTCTTTACCGTTCACTTCTTCAAACATTGTTTTAGCGCGCATTACAATACGACCTCTACCAGTTTTGAAAGCTTCTTTCACACCTTCGTATCCGTAGATAGTTCCTCCTGTAGGGAAATCAGGTGCTTTTATATATTTAATTAATTCGTCAATTTCAATATCTGTATTGTCAATGTACGCTAACGTTCCATCAATAACTTCAGATAAATTGTGTGGCGCCATGTTTGTTGCCATTCCCACCGCAATACCAGAAGCACCATTAATTAATAAAGTAGGTACTTTTGTAGGTAAAACTTTAGGCTCTTCTAAAGTATCATCAAAGTTTAATTGGAAATCAACTGTTTCTTTGTCGATATCTGCCAACATTTCTTCAGATATCTTTCTCATTCTAGCTTCAGTGTAACGCATTGCTGCAGGACTATCACCATCAACCGAACCAAAGTTACCTTGACCGTCAACCATTAAATAACGTAAACTCCACTCTTGCGCCATACGAACCATCGCATCATAAACTGATGTATCTCCGTGTGGGTGATATTTACCCAAAACTTCTCCAACAATTCTGGCAGACTTTTTATGGGCTCTATTAGAAAAAACTCCTAACTCATACATTCCGAATAACACCCTTCTGTGAACTGGCTTTAAACCATCTCGCACATCTGGTAATGCTCTTGATACAATAACCGACATCGAATAATCGATGTAGGCTGACTTCATTTCATCTTCAATATTAATAGGAATTAACTTTTCTCCGTCAGTCATAGGTATTTATTTAATTTTTACTCATTTTTTTTAAACGTGCCAATATACGATTTTTTGCGTTTTTCAAAAGGGTATTTTCCAACAAAATCTAAATACTTATCAACAATAATCGATGAAATTTTTAACAAATAATAACACTTTTCGTTTTTATTTCTCATTTTTTTTTTGTCAATTAGCAATATTATAGTACCAAGTTGAACTCGTACTTTAATATTTTGTATTTTTACAATAGATTTAAATAATTTATGGAAGATAATTTTTCACCAAGAGTTAAAGATGTGATTCAGTTCAGTAAAGAAGAAGCCTTACGTTTAGGTCATGATTTTATTGGCACTGAGCATTTACTTTTAGGTATATTAAGAGACGGAAATGGAAGCGCGATTGATATTTTAAACTTTCTAAATATCAACTTTGATATCTTAAGAAAAAAAGTTGAAGTATTGAGTCCCGCCAACCCAAGCGGAGTCACTAATAACGACAAAAAAAACTTACACTTAACCAGACAGGCTGAAAGAGCTTTAAAATACACTTTTTTAGAAGCTAAAGTATTTAATACAACATCTATAAGCACCGCTTTATTATTATTGTGTGTATTAAAAAATGATAACGATCCCACAACTAAGTTGTTAAACAAGTTGAAAATTAATTATGATAACGTAAAAGATATTTATATGAGCCTGAACAACAGTGAAGATGACAATATTTTAAAAAATTCACCTAGAGCAGAAAATTTTGATGATTCTGGCGATGATAATTTTAAAGACAGCGGTCCAACTCCGCCAAGTAACAGCGGAAGTAAAACAACTAAAAAATCTAAAACTCCTGTATTAGATAATTTCGGAAGAGATTTAACCGAAATGGCCGAAGAAGGAAAATTAGACCCAGTAGTTGGACGTGAAAAAGAAATTGAACGTGTTTCGCAAATTTTAAGTAGAAGAAAGAAAAATAATCCACTTTTAATTGGGGAACCAGGTGTAGGTAAATCTGCCATCGCGGAAGGTTTAGCCTTAATGATTGTGAAGAAAAAAGTATCTCGTATTTTATTCAACAAACGAGTTGTTACTTTAGATTTAGCTTCTTTAGTAGCTGGAACGAAATATCGTGGTCAGTTTGAAGAACGCATGAAAGCGGTCATGAACGAATTGGAAAAAAATGATGATATTATTCTTTTTATTGATGAAATTCACACTATCGTTGGTGCAGGTGGCGCAACAGGTTCGCTTGATGCCAGTAACATGTTTAAACCCGCTTTAGCACGTGGAGAAATTCAATGTGTGGGCGCAACGACTTTAGATGAATACAGACAGTATATTGAAAAAGATGGTGCCTTAGAACGTCGTTTCCAAAAGGTAATTGTAGAACCAACAACAATTGACGAAACAATCACTATTTTAAATAACATTAAAGGGAAATACGAAGACCATCATAACGTAACTTACACTCCAGAAGCCATTGAAGCTTGTGTGAAATTAACAAGTCGTTATATGACGGATCGCTTTTTACCAGACAAAGCTATTGATGCTTTGGATGAAGCAGGTTCTCGCGTTCACATAACTAATATTGAAGTACCAAAACAAATTTTAGAATTAGAAAAACAATTAGAAGAAGTTCGTGAGTTGAAAAATTCGGTTGTTAAAAAACAGAAATTTGAAGAAGCTGCGAAATTACGTGACGACGAAAAGAAAATTGAAAAAGATTTAGCCATTGCACAAGAGAAATGGGAAGAAGATTCAAAATCTAACCGAGTTGAAGTTTCAGAAGATAATGTTGCCGATGTAGTTTCTATGATGACCGGAATTCCTGTAAACAGAATTGCGCAAACCGAAAGTAATAAATTAGCCCATTTACCAGAACTTATCAAAGGAAAAGTAATTGGACAAGATGAAGCGGTTCAAAAAATCGCGAAATCAATTCAACGAAACAGAGCGGGATTAAAAGATCCAAACAAGCCAATTGGTTCATTTATCTTTTTAGGCTCAACTGGTGTTGGAAAAACACAATTAGCAAAAGTATTAGCAAAAGAATTGTTTGATTCTGAAGATGCGTTAGTTCGTATCGACATGAGTGAATACATGGAAAAATTTGCAATCTCTCGTTTAGTGGGTGCACCTCCAGGATATGTTGGTTACGAAGAAGGCGGACAATTAACAGAAAAAATCAGAAGAAAACCTTACGCTGTTGTTCTATTAGACGAAATTGAAAAAGCGCATCCTGACGTATTCAATATGATGCTTCAAGTTTTAGATGACGGTTTCTTGACAGATAGTTTAGGAAGAAAAATCGATTTTAGAAATACGATTATCATCATGACCTCTAACATTGGTGCACGCCAATTGAAAGATTTCGGTCAGGGTGTTGGTTTCGGAACTGCAGCAAAAGTGGCTTCAGCAGACGACCACAACAAATCAGTGATTGAAAATGCCTTGAAAAAAGCCTTTGCTCCAGAATTCTTAAATAGAATTGATGATGTAATTGTGTTCAACAGTTTAGAAAAACACGATATTGATAAAATTATCGATATTGAAATGGAAAAACTTATTTTAAGGGTAAAAGACTTAGGCTACACGTTAAACGTTTCAGAAAAAGCCAAAGATTTTATTGCAGAAAAAGGTTTTGACAAACAATTTGGAGCGCGTCCGTTAAAAAGAGCCATTCAAAAATATGTAGAAGATGCTTTAGCAGAAGAAATTATTACTTCTAAAATTCACGAAGGCGACATCATCTTTATGGATTTAGCTGATGAAGCTTTAGAACTCAATATCACAATAGAAAAAACAGAAAAACCTGCTAATTAGCAGGTTTTTTTTTGTCTGTAAACTAAAAATCTTATTTCTTCAAGAATGGTGTTTTTACCACTTTTGCTTTAATGTCTTTATTTCTAATTCTAATATAAATTTCAGAATCTGGAGTGGCTAATTCAGTTGGAACATATCCCATACCAATTGCAATTCCTAATGATGGTGATTGTGTACCAGAAGTTACAATTCCAACTACATTTCCGTTCGCATCAGCAATTTCATAATCGTGACGAGGAATTCCTCTATCTATCATTTCAAAACCAACTAATTTTCTAGAAACACCCGCTTCTTTTTGTTTTTTCAAGTTTTCAGAATTCGTAAATTCTTTATCAAACTTCGTAATCCAACCTAAACCTGCTTCTAAAGGCGAAGTCGTATCGTTAATATCATTTCCGTATAAACAGAATCCCATTTCTAAACGTAAGGTATCACGAGCGGCTAAACCAATTGGCTTAATTCCGAAAGGTGCACCAGCTTCAAAAACTTTTGCCCAAATAGTTACCGCGTCTTCATTTTTAAAATAAATTTCAAATCCGCCTGAACCTGTATAACCAGTTGCTGATACAATTACATCTTGTTTTCCAGCAAATTCGCCAATTTGGAAAGAATAATAAGGCATGTTCACTAAATCAATAGCTGTTAAACTTTGCATAGCTTCAGCCGCTTTCGGACCTTGAATTGCTAACAAAGAATAGCCATCCGAAAGATTTTGCATGTCAACTCCTAAATCATTGTGTGATGAAATCCAATTCCAATCTTTCTCAATATTAGAAGCATTTACGACTAACATATAATGTTGATCTGCAATTTTATATACAATTAAATCGTCAACAATTCCACCGTCATTATTTGGTAAGCAAGAATATTGTGCTTTTCCATCTACTAATTTAGACGCATCGTTTGACGTTACTTTCTGAATTAAAGCTAAAGCGTTTTCTCCTTTTAAGAAAAATTCACCCATGTGCGAAACATCAAAAACACCCACACCAGTTCTTACTGTTTCGTGTTCTGCGTTTACTCCTTCATATTGCACAGGCATATTGTAACCTGCAAACGGAACCATTTTCGCTCCTAAACTTTCGTGAATAGCTGTTAATGCTGTATTTTTCATTGTGTGATGTTATAAAATTTCAAGTTGCTAATGTATTGAAAATTCTTAAAAAAATAAACCCAAAAAGCTATAAATATTAAGAATAAAACAAAATGATGCATTTATTATTAAGAATAGTTGCATTTTAGGAATTGTTTATGGAATTTTGGCATCTAAAAATACGACAAATGCATTATATAGATTCATCATTACTTACCATAGATAAAGTTAGAGAAATTGTTTTCGAAGGCAAAAAATTAGGGCTTTCAGAAGAAGCTACTTCAAAAATTGAAAGATGTAGAACCTATTTAGATGAAAAAATGGCTTCACATGATGGTGCTATTTACGGAATTAACACAGGTTTTGGTTCGTTATACAATATTAAAATTTCGACAGAAAACTTAACAAAATTACAAGAAAATTTAATGAAATCTCACGCTTGTGGAACAGGTGACGAAGTGCCACACGAGATTGTAAAAATAATGTTGTTATTAAAAATTCAATCGTTAAGTTACGGACATTCAGGTGTGCAAATCGCAACTGTACAACGCTTAATTGATTTTTACAATAATGATATTTTACCAGTGGTTTACACACAAGGATCTTTAGGTGCAAGTGGAGATTTATCGCCTTTAGCCCACCTTTGCTTACCATTAATTAATGAAGGAGAAGTTTATTACGATGGATTCCGTCAGCCAGCACATAAAGTTTTAGAAAAGTTAAACTTATCTCCTATTACATTAAAATCGAAAGAAGGTTTAGCTTTATTAAACGGAACGCAGTTTATGAGTGCTTACGGAGTTTATAATTTGATTCAAGCCGATAAATTATCGCAATTAGCCAATATTGTTGCAGCGGTTTCATTAGAAGGTTTTGACGGAAGAAAAGAACCATTCAATGAATTAATTCATTTGGTTCGACCACACAAAGGACAATTATCTACGGCAGCACATATGTTAGAGCTGTTAGAAGATAGCGAAATTATCGCACAACCTAAAAAACATGTACAAGATCCTTATTCTTTCAGATGTATTCCACAAGTTCACGGTGCTTCTAAAGATGTGATTGACCACGTGAAAAAAGTATTCACAACGGAAATTAATTCGGTAACAGACAATCCAAATATTTTTGTAGGTGAAGATGAAATTATTTCTGGTGGAAATTTCCACGGACAACCATTAGCGATGTCATTAGATTATTTAGGAATAGCTTTGGCAGAATTAGGAAGTATTTCAGAAAGAAGAACGTATCAATTGATTTCTGGTTTAAGAGAATTACCTGCGTTTTTAGTCAGCAATCCAGGATTGAATTCAGGATTTATGATTCCTCAATATACTGCGGCGAGTATTGTTAGTCAGAATAAACAATTGGCTACACCAGCAAGTATTGACAGTATTGTTAGTAGTAACGGACAAGAAGATCATGTGAGTATGGGTGCGAATGCGGCGACAAAAACATTAAAAATTGTGGAGAATTTAGAACGTATTTTAGCAATCGAATTATTCAACGCTTCACAAGCTATTGAGTTCAGAAGACCTTTAAAATCAAGTGATTTCATTGAAATGTTTGTAAAAACTTACAGAGAAGACGTGCCTTTAGTTACAGAAGATAGAATTTTACATTACGATATTGAAAAGTCAATTCACTTTTTGAAAAGTTTTCAAGTAGAAGCATAATCAAAAAAGCCTTTAGAAATTTCTAAAGGCTTTTTTGATAAAATAATAAGTTTCGATTATTGTTTGGTGTAAACCACTGAAACATTACCTGTAAGATATAGTGGATTTCCACTGCTATCTGTACCTACATAATCTGCATCATTCATTGCGTTTATAATTGTACTACCATTAATACTATAAGAAACGGTTTCGCCAAAAGCATTTAGATTTAAGTTATTTCCACTTACACTCCAAGTTCCAATAATTTCACCATCATCATAACAATCTAAAGTTTCAGTAGTTCCATTAATAGTAAGTTCAACACCTTTTTGATCTAAAGTGAACGTATTATCTGAATTCAATTTTAAAAAAGAGTTGTTAAAACAAGTACTTTCATTCATTTGATTTACCGAAGAATTACCATCACCATTTAAGTCTTGCGCATCGAAAGTATTAAATGCAGTTAATTTATAAATTCCAACAGCGTTTCCTGATGCTGGTTCATCATCATTTTTGTTACAAGAAGACAAAACTAAAATTGACGAGGTAACTAAAAGTTTTAAAAAATTCATTTTCATATTTATTTATTTATTAAAGTTCAATTACATGCTTAATTATCTTAAAAAAACCAATACAATTCCAATTATAGCAGGAATTCCTTGAACTAAAAAGATTTTTTTAGAAACCGAATACCAACCATACAATGCGGCAACTAATACACAACCTAAAAAAAAGAAAGCGATGTTTTTACTCCAAATCGCATCGGAAATAAATAAAGACCAAAGTAAACCAGCGGCTAAAAATCCGTTATACAAACCTTGATTGGCGGCTAATGTTTTGGTCGGTTCAAACAAATGTTCAGGTAAGGTTTTGAATACTTTTTTACCAGTTGTTGTCCAAACAAACATTTCTAACCATAAAAAATAAAGGTGTAGAAAAGCTACAATTACGATGCTAATTTTAGATAGGATTTCCATTAGGCTTCTTTTTTACGTTTAGGTCTTTTAACCAATTCACCTTTACAATTTGGACAAACAAATTCCATTTCATTTGAACAAGTTTCACAAAAAGTACATTCATAGCTACAAATACAAGCTTCTGATTGCATGTTTAAAGCAGCAGAACATTTCTCACAAACTGATTTATATTCTAAAGCCATTATTTGTTTTTATTTTTGACTAAATAAACCATAATTGCAGCTCCACAAATGATTTCTAAAACAACTCCAACACTAAAAATTAATTTTGCGCCAGGCCACTCCATAATTTTGAATAAAGCACCAAAAGCCACAATAAAACTGCAACCAATAAGTATCAATAATAATTTTTTGAATTTATCGTCCATTAACTTAGCGATTTATGAATTCTTTTATGTTTGGTTTGTATTAAATTGTCATTTCCTGAAATCACACTAATGCTTCCGTTTATCTCAAACATAGCTAATTTTACGTGCTTATAATTTTCCAGACCATGTTCTCTAATTACTTCATCTAATTCATCTGAAGTAATGTCCAATCTTGATAATGCTTTAAAATCGATTATTCCGTCGTGAATTAAAATCTCCGGTTTACTTTGTACTAATTGACTTAAAAAAGTAGATTTATTAACCGTTTTTTTAAATATAAAATTGACTAAAAACAAAGAAAATGCAGCTATAATTCCGCCTTCTAATGAAATATCACTTCCCACCATGGCGTTTTGAACGGCGTTGCTAATCAATAATATCAAGACAATGTCTGAAGCATTTAATTGCGATAATTCCTTTTTACCGAAAATGCGCAAAGCAATTACCATAAAAAAGTAAACACAAATGCTTCTTATAACAATGTCTATATATGGATTCATTATTTGAAATTTTTCTCGATCGCTTTAATCATTTCTCCAGCAATGTCTTTTTGAGTAGCACCTTCAATTCCTTCTAACCCAGGAGAAGAATTTACTTCTAACAACAACGGACCTTTACTAGAACGAATAATATCTACTCCAGCTACTTTTAAATTCATTGCTTTAGCAGCTTTTATTGCAATTTTTTTCTCATCAGCAGTGACTTTCACTACAGAAGCCGTTCCACCTAAATGTATATTGGCACGAAATTCACCAGGAGCTGCTTCACGTTGCATGGCGGCAACCACTTTTCCGTCGACTACAAACAAACGTAAATCTTTTCCGTTCGCTTCTTTGATGAATTCTTGCACTAAAATATTAGCATTCAAACTTTTGAAAGCATTAATAACAGATTCAGCAGCTTTTTTCGTTTCAGCTAAAACCACACCTTTACCTTGAGTTCCTTCTAATAATTTTACAATTAATGGTGAACCACCAACCATTTTAATTAAATCATCTGTATCT
>JAULXA010000162.1:0-940 GCA_032118875.1 Flavobacterium sp. | reverse complement strand
TACACCACTATTTAATAGTAATTGTAACGAAAATAATTTATCTCTGGATTGTGTAATTGCTGCAGCATTATTCAAAGCAAATACTTTTAAAGCTTCAAACTGACGTGTTAAGGCACAACCATAATACGTCATACTTGGGCGAATACGTGGAATAATCGCATCGAAATCGTTCAAAACCAAACCACCACGATAATGGATTTCTGGATTCGAAGCACTTAATTTCATGTAACAATATTTCAGGTTTAAGAAATGCATTTCGTGTCCACGCATTTCACCTGCTTCAATAATTCTTCTGTTACTATACAAATCTGGATTACTGGCTAAAAGTCCAATTTTTAATCCTTTTTTACTAGGTTCATTATAATAATATTCTTTTAAACTTTCTGTTGAAGGTTGCCCTAATTCGAACTTTTTTTCTGGGTCGACGATTAATCTTCCCACCATAGCTTCTCTACCTAACAACATTCTGAAACCCATGGAATCTCTGTTAGTTAAAGTCACCTCAACTATCCAATTATGCTCTCCAAGCTCTACATCTGTTCGAATAACGTATCTTTTTTCTCGTGTTCCGTTAGAACTTTTTACAATTCTTTGATCCACTAATTGTGCTTCACAATGAATAATAGATTTCGAATTATTTTGGATTGGATTGATATCGAATTTTAACCATTCGGCACCATTCTTTTCAAAAATCTTGATATTGATAGCATGTAACGCTGAAGTTTTTGCTCCAGAATCGACACGTGCTTTTATAGCTGGAATTCCTAATTGCGGAAACGAACACCATTCTTCACTACCAATTAATGTTTTATCTTGCATCTGTAAGTAATTTGAAATCTAATTTAATATTATTTTTTAAGAATATGTTGTTGTTTCTGTTATTTTTTTGGAAACACATTGTCTTCTTTTTTTACATCCGCCATTAAATCACTTGGATCAA
>JAULXA010000161.1:0-6807 GCA_032118875.1 Flavobacterium sp. | reverse complement strand
GTGGAGTTATCGGTATCGAATTAGGTCAAGTCTATTTACGTTTAGGAGCGCAAGTTTCTGTTGTAGAATTTATGGATAGAATTATTCCAGGAATGGATGCTTCTTTATCTAAAGAATTGACTAAAGTATTGAAAAAACAAGGTATGAAGTTTTACACATCTCACAAAGTGCAATCGGTGGATAGAGCAGGAGATGTAGTGACTGTAAAAGCCGAAAATGCTAAAGGAGAAATCATCACTTTAGAAGGTGATTATTCTTTAGTTTCTGTGGGTCGTCGTCCTTATACAGATGCCTTAAATGCTGATAAAGCAGGTGTTAAAGTTACGGAAAGAGGTATGATTGAAGTAAACGATCATTTACAGACTTCGGTTTCAAATATTTATGCGATTGGTGACGTAGTTCGTGGAGCGATGTTAGCACATAAAGCGGAAGAAGAAGGTGTAATGGTTGCTGAAATTTTAGCAGGACAAAAACCACATATCGATTATAATTTAATTCCTGGTGTAGTTTATACTTGGCCAGAAGTTGCAGCTGTTGGTAAAACAGAAGAGCAATTAAAAGCGGCAGGAATTGATTTTAAAGCAGGAAGTTTCCCTTTCAAAGCATTAGGAAGAGCTCGTGCTGGTGGTGATACAGACGGATTTGTAAAAATCTTAGCTGATGCCAAAACAGACGAAGTTTTAGGTGTTCACATGATTGGTGCACGTTGCGCCGATTTAATTGCAGAAGCAGTAACTGCTATGGAATTTAGAGCATCTGCTGAAGATATTTCAAGAATGTCTCATGCACATCCAACTTTTGCTGAAGCCATCAAAGAAGCAGCGTTAGCAGCAACTGGAAACAGAGCTTTACACGTGTAAACAGATACATTTTAAATATAAAAATCCCAAATTCCTTAACTGGAGTTTGGGATTTTTTGTTTCCTCATCTTTCGAAATTTTAACACCATTGTTAATAAATTTCCGAACCAAATTCAATGCTGAAATCGTACCTTTGGCATATGTTTGCATTGGTCGATTGTAATAATTTTTATGTGTCTTGTGAGCGTGTTTTTCAACCTCAATTTCTTAAAAAACCAGTTGTCGTTTTATCTAATAACGATGGCTGTGTTATCTCTAGAAGTGATGAAGCAAAAGCGCTTGGCATTGCTATGGGTGTTCCCGAATTTAAAATTCGAAACGAAATCAAACAACATCAAATTGCTGTTTTTTCTTCTAATTATGCCTTGTATGGTGATTTAAGTAAACGCGTAATGGATGTGCTTTCAGATTTCACACCAGACATTGAAAATTACAGTATCGACGAAGCTTTTCTTAATTTTAAAAACACCAATACAACCAATTTTGAAGTTTGTGGTTTGCAAATGAAACAACGGGTGCAAAAGTGGATTGGAATTCCGGTTTGTGTTGGTTTTGCCGAAACGAAAGCTTTGAGTAAAGTCGCGAATAAAATTGCTAAAAAATTTCAAGAGAGAACGGGAGGAATTTATGTTATTGATACGGATGAAAAACGAATCAAAGCACTAAAATGGACTAAAATTGAAGATATTTGGGGAATTGGGTATCAGTTGTCTAAAAAAATGAAAGCATTCGGAATGGTTTCGGCATACGATTTTACCTTGCCACATAATGAAGATTTTGTAAAAAGAACCATGGGAGTAGTTGGAAAACGCCTTCGTGCCGAATTGTTAGGACTTTCTGTATTAGAATTAGAACAACAACCTGAAGCCAAAAAAAACATAGCAATTACTCGAACTTTCGAAAAATCGATTACCAATTTAAGTGAATTGAAAGAACGCGTGTCTACTTTCGCAACAGTAGCTTCTGAAAAACTACGTATGCAAAAATCGTGTTGTTACGGAATTATTTTATATTTGAGAAAGGATAAATATAAAGCTGAAAATGAACGGTATAATTTTTCTGTTTACGAAGCTTTGCCGTTTGCGACACAATCAAGTCTAACTTTAAGTACTACAGCTATTAAAATGTTAGAAAAGATAGTTCAAGTTGGTGAAACCTATACGAAAGCCGGAATTATCATAACGGATATCATTCCACAACATCAAAAACAATTTAATTTATTTGTGGAAGAAAATCCGAAACACGAAAAAATCATGAAAGTGATGGACGATATTCGAAAGAAAACAGGCGAAAGAAAAATCCGATTAGGAAATCAAGATTTACAACGCACTTGGAAAATGAAACAAAATTTCTTATCCAAAAAATACACAACAGATATCAAAGAATTATTACATATAAAATGCTAGCACAACATAAATTATCGTTTTTTATTCCAAATACGGAAAGCAATTTAGAAATGCCTTATATTTCAAGTGGAATTAAAGCTGGATTTCCTTCGCCTGCAGCTGATTTTGATGGTTCCAGAATTAGTATTGATCAAATTGTTGTTAAAAATGCAACAGCTACATTTTATGCTAAAGCGAATGGTAATTCTATGATTGGCGCCGGAATTGACGATGGTGATGTTTTAGTAATTGACAAAAGTATAGAACCTCAAGATGGTAAAATTGCCGTTTGTTTTATCGATGGAGAATTTACCGTCAAAAGAATTAAAGTGCAAGAAAACAGTTTGCTGTTATTACCAGAGAATAAGCTATTTGAACCAATTGAAGTCACTCAAGAAAATGATTTTATCATTTGGGGAATTGTCACTTATGTAGTGAAGAAGTTATAAATAAAAAAATCCTGAGTTTATCAGGATTTTTTTATTTGTATGTTTTTATGACTTCGCTAATTCTTTTTCTTTTAGATATCCGAATAAATGGTCTTTTTTAATGATTTCAGCTGTTCCATCAGGAAGCATTTCTTCCCAACCTGGTTCACCTTTAGCAATCATTTTTAAGATTTTTCTTGAGAAAATATCTAATGTTTTTTCGTCGTACGTTTTAATATCGGTAACTTTTCCGTTGTATTTGAAGAATTTGTATAATTCTTTCATTCTCGGATGTACTTTTAAGTTTTCAGAATTGATGATTTCACCTGTTTCAGGATCTTTCATTGGATATAAATACACTTTTAAGTCTCTATAGAACAATTTTCCGAAAGCTTCCAAAATACCACCTGACATATGACGGTAGTATTTCTCATCAAAGATATCTACTAAATTGCTCACGCCCATCGCTAAACCAGTTCTTGATTTTGTGAATGAAGAGAAGTATTCCAATACTTTATAATATTCTTGGAAATTAGAAATCATTACCGTTTGTCCTAAAGAACATAACAATTCTGCTCTGTCTAAGAAATCTCTTTCATCAATTTCACCCTCGGCTTTTAGGTTAGAAAGTGTAATTTCAAAAACCACAAACGTATTTTCTTTACTAACTTTATTTTCTTGAATAAACATCTCGTAAGATTGCTTATACATATCCATATTTACTTTGGTTACTGGACGGAAACTTCCACGTAACGCTAAAATGTTCTTTTTGTATAAAACCGCTGCTGGTAAAATGTTTTTTCCTTCCGGATTGAACATTACGGCATCTGTAAAACCGTATTTTACTAATTGCAAACTCATTAATCGGTTGTCAACATCAGCAAAACGAGGTCCAGAGAAATTTACAGTATCAATTTCTATTTGATCTTTTTCTAAATGATCGTATAAATAACGTAATAATTTCTTCGCATCATTATGTTTGTAAAACGCGCCATAAATTAAGTTTACTCCTAAAATACCTAAGGTTTCTTGCTGTAAACGGGCGTCATTTTCTTTAAAACGTATGTGAATTAAGATTTCGTTATACGCTTCATCAGGTTCTACTTGAAATTTAATTCCAACCCAACCATGACCTTTAAATTGCTTCGCGAAATCGATGGTAGCCACCGTATTCGCATAACTAAAAAACATTTTATTGGGATGTTTATCACGACCTAATCTATCTTCAATAAGTTGGGTTTCGTGAGTCAACATTTTTCTTAAACGACTTTCTGTAACATAACGACCGTCTTCTTCAATACCATAAATGGCATCACTAAAATCTTTATCGTAAGCAGACATTGCTTTTGCAATCGTACCAGAAGAAGCTCCAGCTCTGAAAAAA
Source organism: Flavobacterium sp. (assembly GCA_032118875.1). Taxonomy (GTDB): domain Bacteria; phylum Bacteroidota; class Bacteroidia; order Flavobacteriales; family Flavobacteriaceae; genus Flavobacterium. The sequence goes on along the minus strand of JAULXA010000161.1, from coordinate 2,750 downwards.
TGCCTAACAGTTTCCTGTCCCGCGCCAATTTCAGCAAAGGTTCCGTAAATATTTTCGTTTAAATTAATACGGAGCGCTTTATCCTTAGTTGAAGGAATTTGTTCAATTACTTTGTCTCCTCTTAATGTTATTTCGGTCGTCATTTTTTCAAATGTATTTTGGGGGAATTATATTATATACTGCAAAGTTAACAATTTATAGGTTTTAACAAGAGTAATTTGTTATTTTTGTAAAAAAATATTCACTTTGAAAATTTACTTTTTAGGTACGGGCACATCTCAAGGAATTCCAGTTATTGGAAGTAATCATTTTGTATGTTTAAGTGAAGATAAGAAAGACAAACGACTGCGTGTTTCTATCTGGATTCATGACGAAGATTTTTCTGTTGTAATTGATTGCGGACCCGATTTTCGTCAGCAAATGTTAACAAGTAATTGTTCGCATATTGATGCCTTACTTTTTACACATGAACATGCGGATCATACTGCAGGTTTAGACGATATTAGGCCGTTTTATTTTAAACAAGGTGATATTCCAGTTTACGGTCATGAGCGTGTTTTAAAAAATTTGGCGAAACGATTCGATTATATTTTTGAAAAAGAGAATAAATATCCGGGCGCACCTTCTGTTGAAACGTTCGAAGTAGTAAATAATCAGAATTTTAAAATTAAAAATCAGGAAATTATTCCAATTAATGCGATGCACGGAAATTTACAGGTTTTTGGTTACCGAATAAAAGATTTTGTATATTTAACAGATGTAAAAACTATTGAATCATCCGAATTAGAAAAACTAAAAAATGTAGACGTTTTGGTAATCAATGCCTTACGATTTGAACCACATAATACACATTTTAACATAGAAGAAGCTATAAATTTTATAAATTTGGTGCAACCAAAAAAAGCATATTTAACTCATATAAGTCATATTTTAGGATTACACGAAGAAGTGCAAAAACAACTACCAGCTAATGTTTTTTTAGCGTACGATAATTTAGAAATAGAAATAAAATAACAGCAAAATGAAGAAGAATTTATTAATTTACGGTTTAGTTTTTTCAGTATTAGTTAATATTTTTCAGATGGTAAATTCATCGAGAATATTAAAAAGAAGTGAGGAAGTTTCAACAATTAGCAAAAAACAACTAAAAATTGCTCAAGATTCAATGGTGAAATTATTAGAGAATGATAAGTTTTCTTTGGATCATAATGAGTTTGCTCAAGAATATTATTTTGATCATAATTTAAAAGCGTTACAAACGAAAGTTAAAGAAGATTTAGCGGCATTTAATACTGACAAAAGAGGAAATAAATATGTTTCGTATGATCAAGTTGGTGAAAATCCGTTTTTAATTAATTCTATTAAAATTTTAAACCACAGATGGATTATTGCTAATTTTTCAGATGGAAAAATTTGGGGAGAAGTTTTAATCAAATACTTCCATAATACGGATAAACCAACAGATTTTGAAACGGTTGAAACGTTAATCTATTCAGATACTAACAATTAATTTATGAAGAAAATTTTATATTTTTTTATACTATTCTCCCAGTTTTCTTGTGATTTCATTCTTAAAAATCCTACTTCTTCTGATGAAGTGATTTTAGATTCAATTGTGGGAAATCAAGTAAGTGATGATAAAAATGAAAACGATTGTGATTTAAAAGCGGGTTACAAATGGTCAAATATGACTAATAAATGTGTGCGTGTTTTTGAACAAGGCTATCGTTTAACTTCAATTGAAAAAGATACGTTAGGAAAAGGTAAAAATGCTTACTTTTTTGTAGATGAAGACAGTTTAATCGCTGAAGTTTTCTTACCAGATTCTAAAGAGTCGATAATTTTTACAAGAGAAAATGATGATCAAAACTTCAAGTTTAAAAATTTCGAATTTCGTACCAAAAAAGGCTATAACTTGTATTATAACGAGACGTTATTGTTTCAACCTGCAATTCCTGTAGACACTAAGGTTTTGGGTAAAAACGAAGAGCATTAGAATAAAGATTTTAATCGCTTTTTTTATTTAATTCTTTAATTTTTTCTAATAATTGTTGGCAAACTTTATATTTATTTTCTTGTTTTAAGAGTTTAAATTCGTAACCACTTTCATAAACTCTAGCGCTGTTTCTGTATTTAATTCTGAAAACAATATCGCTTGAATTTTTATTTTTTTCTAAATCTTCAATGTTTTTATACAGTTTTTCCCATTTTAAATCTTCAACTTTTAACGAAGTAAGTGCTTCATTAAAAAGCAATTCAAATTGTTTTGTTAATTTTTCTTCTAAAAGTAATAGCTTATTTTCGTTACTAATTTGACTTTTATATTCTTTAGATTTTTTTAAGCTATCTAACCTTTCCGATACGATTTCATCTTTGTCAAAATACTTTCTTATTCTTTCTAATTCAAGTACTCCAAATTCTAATTTATCTTCAGCAATCAATTTATTTGCTAGGTTTACGTATTTGGTTTTGTATTCTTGAATTAAAGTTTTGTTTTTCTCTTCATCAGCATGTAACTTTTCAATTTCAAACCAATCAAAAGCGGTAAGAATTTCCTCTTCACTTGGCCAAATATGCTTATTTTCTGAAATGTATAATTCATTTGGGAAATCATTACTATCTAACCAAATTTTGTTTTCTAGCATTTCCGAATAATTCATGTCTTTTTTTCCAACAAATCCTGCATATCTAAATTTATTTGACGGCAAAATGTATTTGTCAACTGCATTAATTCCAGCACCGCATGCAAT
>JAULXA010000160.1:0-3783 GCA_032118875.1 Flavobacterium sp. | reverse complement strand
TCATTTGCTCATGATTGTTGAAAACCTCATTGGCATACATCGCACAAGAATCGGCAATCACTACTTTTTTAACCAATCCCCAAATAATTTGATGTACACCTTCTTTTGCTTTTTGAAAATTAAATTCTCGTTTTACTTTTACTTGTGGTAGTAAATGCGTGGCACGTTCAATCGGTCCAGCTACTAACAAAGGGAAATAACTTACGAAAAGTGAGTAATCGATGAAATTAGTTTCTGCTTTAATTCGTTTGTAATAAATATCAATCACATAAGATAATCCGTGAAATGTATAGAAAGAAATTCCAACAGGTAAAATTACTTTTATCAATAATGGGTTGACTTGGAAACCAAAACCGTTAATTAATTCGGTAAAAGATGTGGCAAAGAAATTATAATATTTAAAAATTCCTAGAAATCCTAGATTAACAATAATACTCAACCAAAACCAAAATTTTCGTTTGGAATCGGTTTCATTTTTTTCAATCATTATTCCTGTAAAATAATCTAAAAGTGTGGAGAATACTAATAAAAAAAGGAAACGCCAGTCCCAACAAGCATAAAAATAATAACTAGCAATGATTAACAAACTATTTTGCCAAGATTTGTTTTTATTAAAAACAAACCAATATAGTATAAAAACTATCGGTAAAAAAGCCGCGAAATGAAGGGAGTTAAAAAACATAGTCTTAGTTTACAATTTTATTTATTTCTCTCCAAATATTCTCAGAAGCTTCCGTTGGATTGTTTCCTACAATGGTTTCAAACCATAGTTGTCCTTCTGGAACATTGGATAGTTTACCATCAATAATATCTTGAACCGTTTGTGTTAATGCTGTTTTATCAAAAGACCACAAAGCCGCATTTTTACTTGGCATAGAACGGAAATGAATATAATGATAATTTTGTCCAATATCACGAATGCCTTTTTTCAATTGCGGTTGTTCGTAATCAAAAAATAAACATGACTTCTCGTGAGCCACAAAATCAAAAACCATAGATGAAGCTACATTAGCAACAAATTCTGTGTATTCACAAATATTAGCTTGCAAGGCAAAATCTTCTTTAGACGGCATAATTTCATTCCAACTGGTTCCCACTGGTCGCCATAATGGATCCATATTTACAATCACATCACTATATTTATCTAAAATAGGTTGGTATCTGTCGGTAAAATCTACAGGACATTTTCTATAAATAATTCCTAAATTATATCCTTTTGCATTTAATTCTCTTACCGAAATAGCCAAATCTTCCACATAAAACTGATCTAACGGAGAAGTTACAATGTCATCCCCAGAATAGCAAATGTATTTTTTATTTATATCTAAATTATGTTGCGCAAAAAAAGCTTCTTTGGTTAACAATAAACTTGTATCAAAATGACTTTCAAATTGTGGTGTTCCAGTAACTAAAACCTTATCGGCTGGCACATACGGACAATACATCAGTACTTCTTTTTTCATGTGTTCACTCCACACAAAATAATAATCGGTTTCTACTAAAGTGGTAGCTTTTGGTAAATTATCCCATGAGAAGATAAAAGTGGCGGTCGGAATTCCTAAATCTTGAGCGGCTAAAATAGGAGCTATAGCTTGACTCGGACGTTGATTGGTACAGAAAATAAAATCTGGTTTTTCTGCAGCCAATTGTGCTTTACAATAGTTATATTTTGGACTTTTACGTTCTAATTTAGTGATTTGATTTCGTATAAACGAAACACCTTTAGCATGAGAACAAGTAGCGACTAAAACATCAACGATGACACTTTTAATAGCTTCCTTTAACGAACCATAAGATTGCGGGAAGTTATAGGTGTTATATACTTTCTCGTTAAACTTCTTGTCAAACCAATTTAATTCGGCTCTTTTACGAGCTCTAGTAAAAATGGTAGTTAACGGATTAGTTTTATTGTTTTCTAGCTTAATTTCTTTAAAACCAATTTCCTTTTCAATAGAAAAGGGAGTGTTGTTCCAATATGTAATATCGAAACCGTGTTGCTCACCAATCTGTTTAAAATTAGTTAATGCAAAGTTTCGTAAACCTACACCATCTGGTAAAAATATAAATATTTTTTTCTTCATTTTTATGTATTAAATGCCTGCAAATATAGTATTTATATAACGGATTATAAAACACGATAAAGCAAAAAAAAACCCTAATTAAAGGGTTTTTTTTTGTGTTACACTTTTTGATTTTTCAACTTATCTCTTTGTACTTGCTCAATTGGCAAAATATCTTGACTCTTAAAGGTTAAAGCTTTATGAACAGCTCTGACATCTCTACACAACTTACGCAAACCTTCTGGTTCTAACGAAGCTGCATGATCAGTTCCTTTCCAGGTTCTATCAATAGTATAATGTCTTTCTATAATATTGGCTCCTAAAGTATAAGCTGCCATATCTACAGCAATTCCTAAATGATGTCCAGAAAAACCAATATGTTTTACTTTATCACCATATTTTTCAATCAATAAATTGATATCTAACAAACAAACATCTTCAAAAGGAACAGGGTAACCAGAAGTACAATTATAAAGTACTAAATCTTTGTTTCTTCCTTTTTCAGTGAAGAAAGCAACTAATTCATCTGTTTCGTTTTTAGTTGTCATCCCAGTAGAAATATGAATTTCTCCTTTATAATTTTCACATAACCAAGTTAGCATGTCGAAATTATTATTACAAGCAGATGGAATTTTAATAAATTCTGGATCTAAAGAAGCAATTTCTTTGGCAGAAGTAGTATCCCAAACTGATGTTGAATACACAATACCGATTTCTTCACAATACGCTTTTAACTCGGCGTGTTGTTGTACATCAAATTCTAAAAACTCTCTATGAGCGCCATACGTATCACCGTATGAATTAGATGGATTTGGATGTGGAGCATTATATTGTTCTTCTGTTAACAATTCAATATTATTTCTTTTCTGGAACTTTACAGCATCAGCATTAGAAAATATCTTGGCTATTTTAATTAATTCTTTAGCTATTTCCATGTCACCTTTGTGGTTACAACCAATTTCGGCAATGACATAAGGTATTTTATATGTATTCATTTTCATTTTATTAGAAAAGCAAAAATAGGAAAAATTTATTTAATTTTAGTACTGATGTATATTATGAAAAAATTAATATCGAGCATTATATTTCATAATCCATTCACAAACTTCTCTTATGGCTCCATCAGCGGAACTATTATTTAAAACCACATCAACATGTTGCTTAACAATTGTTGTTGCATTATTAGGTGCAAAAGACCAACCAACCGTACATAAATTAGCCAAATCATTTACATCATCACCCACATAAGCTAAATTGCCCCAAGTAGTCTTTTGTTCATTTACAAAATTTTGAAGAAAAGAATATTTGTCTTTAACTCCTAAAAAGGTGTGTTTAATTTGCAGTTTTTGCATTCGTTTAGCGACTAAATCAGAGTTTTCAGAAGTGATTACCACAACTTCAACAGAATTCTGACGTAAAATTTCCAAGCCCATTCCGTCACGCATATCAAATTTTTTCATCAATTCACCTTCAGCGCCGTAATACACACAGCCATCTGTAAAAACACCATCCACATCTAGAACTAAATAGGTAATTTGTTGCTGTTGTTTTTGATTTTTTTGTCTGTTCGCCAATAAATTTTCAAGAATGGTCCAATCTGAAAGTGTATCAATTTCATGTAAAGTTTCTTCAGGCATTTCAATCAAGCCAATTTTGCCACTAACTCTATTTTTGGAAGCTAAAAACGCTTCTTTAGTAGTCATGTAAATGGCGCCATTTTCCA
>JAULXA010000159.1:0-3480 GCA_032118875.1 Flavobacterium sp. | reverse complement strand
TATTAATTGACGAAATTGGTTTTGAAGAATTCACTTTTAAAAAGCTAGGTGAAAAAATCGGGTCTAACGAAAGCTCTATTTACAGATATTTTGAAAACAAACACAAACTTTTAGTATATTTATCTTCATGGTATTGGGCATGGATGGAATATCGTTTGGTTTTTTCAACAGCCAATATTGAAAACAAATTAGAAAAACTAAAAAAGGCAATAAATATTGTCACGGAAGTTATTCAAGATGATAGTACAACCGAACATGTTAACGAAGCCATTCTAAATAAAATTATCATAGAAGAATTCACAAAAACTCTTCATAACAAACATGTTGATGAAGAAAATAAAGAAGGTTTTTTCTTAATATATAAACAAGTGAATTACCGAATTGAAAAAATGGTTGAAGAAGTAAATCCCGATTACCCTTATGCCAAAAGTTTGGTTTCTTCAATAATTGAAGGTTCTTTACATCAGCATTTTCTAAGAAATCACTTGAAAACAATAACCAATTGCAATGCGGAAATAAGCCCTTCAGCATTTTACATTCATTTAGTAGAAAATCTTTTAAAAAAATAAATTATGTCACCACTAAAAAGATATTACAATTTATTACGATTAGATCGAAAAGACATCATTCAAATTATTTCCTATGCAATTTTTGCTGGAATAATCAGTTTGTCGCTTCCTTTGGGAATTCAAGCAATTATTAACTTTATTCAAGCTGGACGAGCAAGTGTTTCGTGGATAGTTTTAGTAATTTTAGTAGTTATTGGCGTGGCTTTTGTTGGCGTTCTTTCCTTAATGCAATTGCGAATTACAGAAAATTTGCAACAAAAAATATTTATTCGTTCGGCGTTTGAATTTACTTATCGCATTCCTAAATTAAAGTTTTCATCAACTTATAACAAACATTCACCAGAAATTGCGAACCGATTTTTTGATACCTTATCCATTCAAAAAGGAACATCTAAACTTTTAACCGATTTTTCTGCAGCTTTACTTCAAATTTTATTTGGAATTATTTTACTATCGTTATATCATCCTTTCTTTATTATTTTCGGAATCTTATTAACGTTATTACTTTATATCATATTCAAATTCTCTTATGAATCAGGTTTAAAAACAAGTTTAAAAGAGTCCAAATTCAAGTATAAAGTCGCTGGTTGGTTACAAGAATTATCTAGAAATAATTTTAGTTTCAAAAACCCATATCATTTAGATTTTGCTTTAGAGAAAAACAACAAACTAGTGGCAGATTACATTACATATAGAGAACAACATTTCAAAATTATTAAAAGACAATTTTCGCAATTAATTGGATTCAAAGTAATTATCACAGCAAGTTTGTTATTAATTGGTGGTTTCTTAGTTTTAAATCAACAAATGAATATAGGACAATTCGTAGCTGCAGAAATTATCATTTTATTAGTAATTAATTCAGTCGAAAAAATAATTTTAGGATTAGAAACGTTTTACGATGTTTTAACTTCTGTAGAAAAAATTGGAGAAGTTACCGATTTAGAAATTGAATCAGAATCGGAAGTAAATCAAACAGATTGCTTCATAAATCTTTCGTTAGAATTAGAAAACATAAATTTCAAATTTGAAGATGACACCACAAATGCTTTAGAAAATATCAATTTAAAAATAAATCAAGGCGAAAAAATTGTCATTGAAGGCGATAATGGATCGGGAAAAACAACTTTAATTCGAATTTTATCTGGATTAATTCAACCGACTCAAGGGCATTTCATCATTAACGATGACACCTTTAATAAAATGGATATTAATCAATATCGAACTCATTTTGGATGTATTTTACAAGGTGAAACTTTATTCGAAGGTACTATTTTTGAAAACTTAACCTTCAATAATCCAAATATTTCAAATGAAGATATCAAATGGGCTTTAGATAATTTAAAGTTAACGAGTTTTATCAAAACCTTACCAAACGGATTAAACACACAAATTTTCCCTGATGGCAAACAACTTTCATCTTCAAATATTCAAAAAATATTATTAGCTAGATGTGTTTTACATAAACCACGAATTCTATTTTTGGAAAATCCTACAGATAAAATGGATGTTGCCACTTCACAAGAAATTATTGCTTTTTTAATGGATCCAAATCAAAAATGGACAGTAGTAGTAACTTCTAACAACAAACAATTTAGTGCCAAAAGCAACCGAGTAATTACAATGGAAAAAGGTAAAATTAGTAACATTTTAAATAAATAATTATGTTAAATGTTTCAAATAACAACAGAATTGATAACAAAAAACTGGAGCGATTTAGTTCGATTCAATTATTAAACAAAGAAAAACATTATAAAATATTGAACAAGATCCTACTGGGTTTTGTAATATTTACAGTTTTATTTTTATTTCTTCCTTGGACACAAAACATTTCTGGATCTGGTGCAGTAACCACTTTAAAACCAAATCAAAGACCACAAACCATTCAATCTTTAATTTCTGGTCGAATTGAAAAATGGTACGTAAACGAAGGTGATTATGTGAAAGCCGGCGATACGATTTTATTCATTTCGGAAATAAAAGAAGATTATTTAGATCCGAATTTAGTCGAAAACACCAAAAACCAAATGAACGCTAAAGAAGATGCCGTAGCTTCATACGAAGGAAAAGTTGGTGCTTTAGATTCGCAGATGGGCGCTATTAACAGTGAAAGAAATTTAAAATCGCAACAAGCTAAAAATAAAATCCGACAAGCTGTTTTAAAAATCAAAAGTGACAGTATGGATTTAGAAGCGATTAAAACACAAATCAAAATTGCCAATACTCAATTTAAACGTTCTGTTCAATTGAATAAAGAAGGTTTAAAACCACTGACAGATGTGGAAGAAAAGCGATTGAAATTACAAGAAATTGAAGCTAAAATTATCACACAAGAAAATAAATTATTAAGTAGTGAAAACGAACTGATAAATGCACGTGTAGAAATCAGCAGAATCAATGCCGAATATTCTGAAAAATTTTCGAAAGCAAAAAGCGATCAATATACGGCGCAAAGCAGCAAATACGATACAAAAGCACAAGTTAATAAACTAGAAAACCAATACAATAATTACAAAATCCGAAATGGAATGTATTACATAAAAGCACCTCAAAATGGATATGTAAATCGTGCCTTAAAATCAGGTTTAGGTGAAAATATTAAAGAAGGAACACCAATTGTAAGCATTATGCCTGCTGAATATGACATTGCCGTAGAAACGTATATTTCTCCAAACGATTTTCCTTTGATTCAAAAAGGAGAAAAAGTACGCGTTTGGTTTGACGGTTGGCCTACAATTGTATTTTCTGGATGGCCGGATTTATCTTATGGAACTTTTGGAGGAAAAATTGTAGCCGTAGAAAATTTCATTTCAGACAATGGAAAATATCGTGTGCTAATTGCTCCAGATAATGCAGAACAAAAATGGCCCAAACAATTAAGTATTGGTTCTGGTGCTCAAACAATGGCGTT
>JAULXA010000158.1:0-3625 GCA_032118875.1 Flavobacterium sp. | reverse complement strand
TAATAAAACAAAAATCAATAGAAATTGGAAATCATTTGCAAAAGTACATTTTCAATCATCTGAATATTTCTATTGAAGAACAAATTACTATTTTGAAAAAGGAACAACCTTCGTACGCCAATATTTTTCAAATTATTTTTGGCTCTATAGCTTCTATTTTCGCAACTTTAATATTAGTTTTAGTCTATTTTGCCTTTTTACTGTATTACAGAAACCACATCAAAGACTTCTTACTCAAAATGACAAAATCTACTACACGTGAAGAAATGGAACTAGTAATATCTAGTGCTACAAAAGTTTCTCAACAATATCTGTTAGGATTGTCAAAAATGATTGTTCTTTTATGGATCATGTATGCCATAGGCTTTAGTGTGATTGGTGTAGAAAACGCTATCTTTTTTGCCATACTTTGTGGTTTATTAGAAATTGTACCTTATGTAGGAAATATTACAGGAACACTATTAACCGTTTTAGTTTCTGCAATTCATGGAGCTAATCCAACATTAATTGTTGGAATTGTTGTGGTTTATGGAATTGTACAACTTATTCAAGGCTGGCTATTAGAACCCCTAATTCTTGGGCCACAAGTAAAAATAAATCCCCTTTTTACCATTATTGTTTTAGTAATCGGGCAACTCTTATGGGGAATTCCAGGAATAATTTTAGCCATTCCATTAACAGCTATTCTCAAAATTATTTGCGACCACATCGAATCTCTCAAACCTTATGGGTTTTTAATTGGTGAAATTACCGCACCTAAAAAAAGAGACGATATCTTACAAAGTTTAAAAAGTTACCTAAAGAAATAAAGCATCAAATACCTATGAATATCACAACTTTTAGCAAAAGTTGTATAACAGAATTGTAGGAGAACCGAATGATATTTGTATAAATAATTTTAAACAAATTTCATTATGAAAAAATTACTATTTCTATGTCTATGTATGATATTTACATTGACATTGAATGCACAAACGGAAGATAAAAAATGGAATATTGGATTACATGGCGGTGTTACTCAATATCACGGAGATTTAGGTAGAGATTGGTACGAAACGAGCAATACATCGTATGGTTTTGGTGGACTTTCAGTTTCTAGATATTTAGGAAAACATTTTGATGCCAATTTATTACTAACGAAAGGAACAATCGGCTATAATAACGGAACAACAGCTGGTTTTAAATCAGATTTTAATGCCGCGACTTTAAACTTACGTTTCAATGTTCTTACTTCAGAATATATAGTTAGACCTTATGTATTTGCAGGTGCAGGTTTCTTTATTTTCGGTAATCAATTGAATTTCCATACAGAAAATTACGACTATATTTTGCCAAGTGCAGGTGGAGGATTTAATTTCAGATTATCACCAACAGTAAATTTAAACATACAAGAATCATTTTTGTTCTCTAATAAAGACAGAAGAGATGGTGTAGACAATGCGAATGGTGATCTTAAGAAAAAAGATTCTTATTTAACTCACATGGTTGGTCTTACGTTCAATTTAGGTGATACTAAAGATACAGATGGTGATGGTGTTTCAGATAAGAAAGACCAATGTCCAGACACACCAGCAACTGTACAGGTTGACAAATTGGGTTGTCCTTTAGATAGAGATAAAGATGGAATTGCAGATTATTTAGATTCATGTCCAGATACTGCAGGTTCAGCAACACTTAATGGTTGTCCTGATAGAGACAATGATGGTGTAGAAGATGGTAAAGATCGTTGTCCTGATCAAGCTGGTACAATTGCATTATTAGGTTGTCCAGATGCCGATAAAGATGGTGTTGCCGATATGGATGACAGATGTGCAAACACTAAACCAGGTACAAAAGTAGACACAAAAGGTTGTCCAATGGATAGCGATAATGATGGTGTTACAGATGATTTAGATCGTTGCCCAGATGTTGCAGGTGTTGCAAGTTTAAAAGGTTGTCCTGATGCTGATGGCGATGGAATAGCAGATTTAGATGACAAATGTCCAAATTCAAAAGGAACTTTAGCAAACAAAGGTTGTCCTGAAATCGCTAAAGCAGATATTGTAAGAATTACATATATCGGAAGTAAAATTTTCTTCGAAAATAATTCTGATAAATTAAAAGTAGCTTCATTATCTCAATTAGATGAATTATCTAAAATATTATACAAATATGACGGTGCAACTTTAACAATTGAAGGTCATACAGATAGCGTTGGAAAAGATGATTTCAACATGACATTATCTCAAAAACGTTCAGAATCAGTTAGACAATATTTAATTGGAAAAGGAATATCAGATGCTAGATTAATTTCAGTAGGATATGGTGAAACTAAACCAATTGCAACAAACAATACTACTTTAGGTAAAGCTAAAAACAGAAGAGTAGAATTAAAAACGAATTATTAAGCATAAAGGTTAAGTTAGGTTTTGTTTTTTGGGAAAGTGGCTGTCAACATTGACAGCCATTTTTTTAATACAAAAATATTTTAAACAGAAATATGTAACAAATACAAAAAATTATGTAACATGTTAGAGTTACTAATCAAGTAATTTTATATAAATAATTAAAAACATACTTATTATGAAAAACAATGTATTAAAAGCAGGATTATTTTCAATGATTCTATTAGGAATGGTTTCTTGTGTTAATAAAGAAAAGGAATTAGCCGACAAAAGAATTAATGAATTAGAAAGTTACGTAGACTCTTTAAAAGCAGTATCTGCGGAAGAACGTCAAGCAAATTGGGAACAAATTGCTGCAGATTATGAAGCTAAAAACGCTAGTGCAAACGAAGCTTTATTAGGTTTAGAAGAAAGCGACAAAGCAACTTCTCAAGAAAAAGTATATGCTTCAAATGCAAAATATGATGAGATTAAAGTTACAGTTATTACTAAAACAGAAGAAGAACCAGTTGCTGGAACAGGTAAGCCAGTAAAAGTTAGTGCTTCTCAATTATTAAGAGACAGATTATTTGGAGCCGGTAAAATTGGTTCAGACATGAACTTTTCTTGGGTAAATAAAGACAATATTCTTGCTGTATATGATAACTATTATGAATCATATAAAACAAATAAAGGTGATTTTACTCGTGAAGATTATGATGAAGCGAAACTATTATTTGAAGCTTTAGATGCTAGAAAAAATACAGTTGAAAAAGAAGGATTATCTTCTTCAGATAATGGAAAAATTGCTTCTATAAAAGTAAGATTATCTCCAATGTTTAAATTCAACAGAATGGGTGCAAAAAGCAGAGAAAATTCAGACGCAAAAGAATAAATTTTAAAAAGTAAATTTTAAAGTTATACAACTAAAATGTCAACCAGAAATGGTTGGCATTTTTTAGTTTAATTCAGTTTTAAAACCTCTGAATTATACAAAAAAACAGAATTCTTATATAACTATTTTGCTTCAAATAAACAGACCTTTATAAATCATTGATGAAATAAAAATCAATAATTGTATTATGGTAGTAGTTAAAAAAGAAGGAATTGTACTGGAGAAATCTGCTTTAGGTTTTGAATGGGAAGGTGTGTTAAATCCTGCCGTAATTCACTATGGCGATTTCATTCATATTTTTTATCGCGCTGTTGCAAAAGGCAATTATTCCAGTATTGGTTATGCCAAATTTTCAAATCCTTTAGAA
>JAULXA010000157.1:0-8269 GCA_032118875.1 Flavobacterium sp. | reverse complement strand
TTTATAGCAATTGGATAATTTTCTTTTAATTTTTTGATAACACGAAGCATTTTCATTTCGCCTTCAACCGTTAATCCGTAACCCGATTTAATTTCAACCGCGCCAGTTCCTTGCGAAATGACTTCTTCCAAACGTTTTTTCGATTGGTTATAAATTTCTTCTTCGGAAGTTTCGTTTAATTTCTTAGCCGAATTTAAAATCCCACCACCACGGTTCGCAATTTCTTCATAAGACAAACCATTAATTCTATCTACAAACTCACCACTTCTATTTCCAGCATATACAATGTGAGTATGACTGTCGCAAAAGCTTGGCATCACAATTTTTCCAGTCGCATCAACAATCGTAGCATTCTCTAATTTTGGACAATTTTCCATCAAACCGAAATCGGAAATTAAATCGTTTTCTAAAACTAAAAAAGCGTTTTCTAGTATTGGTAAATTCGCCATTTCTACACCAGAAACTTTTTTTATGGAAGTTTCTCTAACTTGTAGTAATTGTTTGATGTTTATAATAAGGGTTTGCATAACTTTTAGTTATATTTGTGAATGGTAAAAATACTTATTTAAAATAAAGTGCGAAAACTATTATACAAAAAAGGTCGAAAAGTTGTGCCATCAATAATTGAATATACTGGCGAACACGAGGATACAAAGCCAGAAATGCAATTGTTTGTGTACGATTCTGATGAATTATCTGAATATGAAGACATAAAACTGTCTCAATTGGATAAACATATGGAGTCGGATAAAAACAATTGGATCAATTTACACGGTTTATCCGATGTTGCTTTGATTAAAGAAATTGGTGCAAAATTTAAAATTGACGATTTCATTTTAGGAGATATTTTAAACATTCTAAAACGTTCGAAAGTTGATGAATACAATCATACTTTGTTTTTTAATATTAAGTCGTTATTACCTGAATCTAATGGGATTGATGTAGAACAAATTAGTTTTATTTTACGTGATGGATTGTTGTTTTCGTTTCAAGAAAAAAAGAGTGATTTCTTTTTACATATTCGAGAAAGAATGCGTCAACATGCTGGAATTGTAAGAGATAGAAAAGTCGATTATCTACTGTATTTGTTGTTAGATGCGGTAATGGAGAATTTTTATATTACTATTGAAAGTGAAGAGCAGAAAATTGATAGTTTAATAGATTTAATTAAGTCAACACCTAATCCAAATATTTTAGAAGATATTGAATTACACAGAGATAATTTAAATTTTTTACGTCGTTCAATTGTGCCACTTCGCGATTCGTTATATTCTATAAAAAGCATGAAAGATGACGATGTTTTTAATGTGATTCAAGCAGAAAATTACACGTTTTTTTCTCGATTACATCAAAAATGTTTAGAACTTTTAGATCAAGTGGATGCCGACTTAAATTCCTTAGATAGTGCTTCTGCTTTTTATTTTTCGATGCAAAGTCATAAAATGAATGAAGTCATGAAAACTTTAACGGTGGTTTCGGTATTCTTTATGCCGTTGACTTTTATTGTTGGAGTGTATGGAATGAATTTCGATAATATGCCAGAATTACATTGGAAATACGGATATTTTATTATTTTAGCAGCAATGTTTTTGTTGCTTTTAACTATGATTATTTACTTCAAGAAAAGAAAATGGTATTAATTGTTAAATTCATTTAAAATGAAAAAGGAAACAAAAAACTTGTTAGATTCGGAAGATCAACAATTAAAAAAACTGCAAGAAATTGTTAGAAAAACGATTGATGAAGAACAATTAATCATCAATAATTTACTTCATCCTCCAACGGATAAATTAACAAGAGGACAAGTAATTTCTGATAAAGTAGCTAATTTCGGAGGAAGTTGGGCGTTTATTATTTCCTTTTTTGTGGTGCTTTTAATTTGGATAGTCTTTAATACGATTGCTTTAAAAAACTTTATTTTTGATCCGTATCCGTTTATTTTAATGAATTTAATTTTGTCTTGTATTGCGGCTTTGCAAGCGCCAATTATTATGATGAGCCAAAATCGTCAAGAGGAAAAAGACAGAAAACGCAGTGAAAACGACTACTTAATTAATCTAAAATCGGAATTAGAAATCAGAGCTTTAAACCAAAAAATCGATTTATTATTGGAAGAACAAATTAAAATTCTATTTGATAGTCAGGCGAAACAATTGGAAATCCTTAAAAATATTGAACAAAAAATGAAATAATTTTTTTGTTTCCTTTTATCATCGTAATATTGCAATATATAAATATGATATAGAATGGGAATTACAAAATCAGAATCGTTCACAGACGAACAAAATGAAATAGCTAATTTATTGAAAGCATTAGCCAATCCGGCGCGAGTGGCGATTATTCAGTATTTATTGAAAGTCGATTCTTGTATTTGTGGTGATATTGTCAACGAATTGCCTTTGGCACAACCTACGATTTCTCAACATCTAAAAGAATTAAAAAACGCAAATATCATTCAAGGAACCATTGAAGGGAAATCAATTTGTTATTGCATCAATCCAGAAACGATGTCAAAAATTGAACGTTATTTTGGTGGAATTTCTCTAAAATTAAAAAATAAATGTTGCTAATTAAATAAACTAATTATGAAACTATCAGAAATTAAAACTCAGTTAAAAAAGCTTACGAATATAGCTTTTCAATTGCCTAATGGCGAATTAGTTCCGAATCATTTTCATGTGACTGAAGTCGGGAAAATTACCAAAAACTTCATCGATTGTGGTGGTGTGGTTCGTAATGAAGAAGTGGTAAATTTTCAACTTTGGGAAGCGAATGACTATGATCACCGTTTGCATCCAGAAAAATTGCTTCATATTATTGAACTTTCGGAAGAGAAACTACAAATTCCCGATTTAGAAATTGAAGTGGAATACCAAATGAAAGAAACTATTGGAAAATTTAGTTTAGATTTTGACGGTACGAATTTCCAATTAAAATCGAAATTAACGGATTGTTTGGCCAAAGACAATTGCGGTATTCCGCCAGAAAAAATGAAAGTTAAAATTGGGGAGTGGAAACCAAAAGGAAATTCTTGTGCACCAGATTCTGGATGTTGTTAATCAAATTAAATTCAAAAAATGAATAAAATAAAATCAATTTGGACCACAATTACAGGAAGTGTTAGTGCTGCTATTCCTTTGTTTTTTGCTGTTTGTAAAAGTGGCGCTTGTACTGCAGTTTGTGTGAGTCCAATCGCCTCAGTATTTGGAATTTCTAGTGCGAGTTTAACGGCTTCACCTTTGATGAAATCGTTATTTCCATTATTATTAGTCATTAGTGCGGTGGCATTTACCATTTCGTATTACAAATTATATGTGTTACCAAAATACGCATCAGCTTCCTCTTGTGAAACAGATTGTGGTTGTGATACACCTCAAAAACCACTTCATAAAACCTTTCCATTTTGGTCTTTTTGGGTTGGATTAGTGGCTAGTATTGTGTTTTTTACTTATTTTGAAGTTCAAAATTATAATTCTGAGACTCAAAAAGTAACGACTCCTACAGAAGTGAATGTTGTGAATTCATATAATGCGGCAGCTCCTTGTTGTGCTGATGATACAAAATGTGAATAAATTATAGGATATGAGTAAAGATAAAAAAGAACATTGGGAAAACGTTTTTGCTACAAAGCAAGAAAAAGAGGTGAGTTGGTACCAACAAACGCCAGAAACTTCTATTAATTTTTTTACTGAAAACAACATTCCAAAAGACGCTAAAATTATTGATATTGGCGGTGGTGATAGTTATTTGATTGATAATTTATTAGAATTAGGCTATACAAATTTATTTTTATTAGATATTTCTGCCAACGCGATCGAACGTATTAAAAATAGGTTAGGAGTGAAGTCGGAAAAAGTAACTTTTATAGTTTCTGATATTTTAGATTTTCAACCCAAAACTACTTTTGATGTTTGGCACGACAGAGCGAGTTTTCATTTCTTAACGACTGAAAAAGAAATCGAAATGTATAAAAATTTAGTTTCTAATTCTATTTCGGAAAATGGATTTATGTTTTTAGGAACTTTCTCTGAAAATGGTCCATTAAAATGTAGTGGTTTAGAAATTACACAATATTCAGAAGATAAATTTGAACGTATTTTTGGAACCAATTTCTCTAAAATGAATTGTTTTACAGAAAATCATCAAACACCTTTTGATACGACTCAAAATTTTATCTTTTGTACGTTTAAAAAGAAATAATATGTTTCAAAACTTATTCAACACAATAGAAAATATTTCAGAAATTTCTGTTTCTGACGAACGAAAAGAAGTTTTACAATCTTTAGTGGATTACATTCAAAATAAAGTTGATACTAACGAAGAAATTCGTTTGAATTTTATTTGTACGCACAATTCGAGAAGAAGTCATTTGAGTCAAATTTGGGCACAAACTATGGCGTTTCAATTCGGAATTAAAAATGTGTTTTGTTATTCTGGTGGAACGGAAGCTACGGCTATGTTTTCGAAAGTTGGAGAAACTTTAGTCAATCAAGGTTTTGAAATTCAGCAATTAAGTGAAAATGAAAATCCAGTTTACGCTATAAAATTTTCAGAAAATGAACCACCAATTATAGCTTTTTCGAAAACGTATTTTGATGCTTTTAATCCGAAAACTAATTTTGGTGCGATTATGACTTGCAACAACGCAGATGAAGGTTGCCCTATGGTTTTCGGCGCAGAAGCTCGATTTCCCATAAAATATGATGATCCAAAAGCTTTTGATGGAACAGAAGTAATGAACAAAAAATATACTGAACGTAGTTTGCAAATTGCAAGTGAAATGTATTACGTTTTCAATCAAATTAAATAATTAAAAACTTCGCGAACCTTGCGCTGTCTTTGCGTCTTTGCGGTAAAACTTAAATATGAAAAAAAGATTAGGATTTTTAGATCGTTTTTTAACACTTTGGATATTTTTAGCGATGTTAATTGGCGTATCAATCGGTTATTTTATTCCGAATTCAGCTGATTTTATTAATTCATTTTCTTCAGGTACGACTAATGTTCCGTTAGCCATTGGATTGATTTTGATGATGTATCCGCCTTTGACAAAAATAGATTTTTCAAAAGTGCCACAAATGTTTGAACAGCCAAAATTGCTAACTGCTTCGTTTTTCATTACATGGATTTTCGGACCTTTTTTAATGTTTTTATTGGCAACCTTTTTCTTGAAAGACTATCCAGAATATATGACGGGTTTAATCATAATCGGAATTGCGCCTTGTATTGCCATGGTAATTGTTTGGAACGAATTAGCTGAAGGAAACCGCGAATTAACTGCTGGTTTAATTGGAATTAACAGTTTGTTACAAGTCTTCTTTTTCAGTTTATATGCTTATTTTTATTTGAAAATCATGTTGCCTTTATTCGGAATTAAAGGTTTAGAATTGAATATAACTATTGCAGAAATTGCTAAAACTGTCGGCATTTATTTAGGGATTCCGTTTGCTTTGGCAGTTGTGAGTCGATTCGCCATTAAAAAATATTTGGGTGAGAAGTTTTTCAATCAGAAATTTATTCCTTTCGTTTCTCCAATCACATTAATTGCTTTGCTTTTTACGATTGTAGTCATGTTTAGTTTGAAAGGCGAAATGATTGTAGATTTACCTTTAGATGTGGTTCGAATTGCCATTCCATTAGTGATTTTCTTTGCTATTATGTTTTTCTTGATGTTCTTTGTGTCGAAGAAAATTGGTGCCAATTACAGAGATGCTGTTGCGTTGTCGTTTACCGCTGCAGGAAATAATTTTGAATTAGCTATTGCTGTTTCAATTGGCGTTTTCGGAATCAATAGCGGACAAGCGTTTGCAGGTGTGATTGGACCTTTAGTAGAAGTACCTGCTTTGATAATTTTAGTAAACGTTGCGTTTTGGTTGAAGAAAAAGTTTTTTTAATCTTTTAAAGAACTATACTTAAATAAAAAATCCCGTTTTTAGCGGGATTTTTCTTTATTACATCTTTCTAAATTACTCTTTTATAACTTTGATGGTTTGTGTTTGATTTTCGTTTTCTAAAGTTATTAAATAAATTCCTTTAGCGTATTTCGACATGTCAATACTTGAAGAAGAACTTTGCAAGTCTTTGACTTCTAATTGTTGTCCTAATAACGAGTAAATCGTAGCTTTTGAAGCAGCACTATTATCTAAATACAAAATGTCTTTTACTGGATTTGGATAAAAACTCACTTTATTTATGTCATTATCTGCAATTCCTAAAGTAGTGCTAATTACAAAATTATAGGGCGTTTGATAATTCGTGTTTGTTGGAGTTGTACTTACAATTTTTAAGAAATAATCGCCTGGTGTTAGCGTTCTTACAAATGAAAGTGTATTTCCTGTATTGGTTACTGTTGAATCAATTAAATTACCGCTATTGTCTAAAACGGAAGCATTTATAACACTTGTGTTGATAGAAGTAATATCTACATTTGTTGTCATAGTTCCGCCAGAAATGGTGAATTTATAAAAATCTTGATCTGCATCTGTTGTGTTTGATTGAATGGTTGTAAAACCGTTGTAAATCTTATTAGTATTGACTCTATAAGCCAATTCTTTAAAGTTAGGCTCGTCTAAACCTTGCATCACTTGGTAATAATATCCTGGTAATTCGGTGTGATTTTCAATAAAATCGAAACCTGAATTAAAATAGAAAAATTTTGTAGGATAGGTTAAACTCGTATAATACGTATCCATAATAGATTGTGGTTCAGCAACAACTCCGTCAGTAGTTCCGCCAGTAATTCTACCAATTACGCTTGAAAAATCAATCATATTATCAATTGGTTTTTGGTTTAATCCAACTACATTATCGCCAATATTCCCGCTGCAATTCACATCATAATTATAAAAATCGGCACCAAAAAGATGTTCGTTCATGTTGCTTGAATTGTTCACTTCAATTCCGCCAGATAAAAAACGTCCAGCATCACCACTATAATAATACGATATTTTTAAATCTCTAATCGCTTCACTTTTCGTATCGATTCCTGCAAACCAACCCAAACCAGTGTCGCTGGCATTGCTTCCGCCGTGTGGTGTTCCTAAAGTTAATAGTTTTGCTACGTGATGTGCATTATCAGGTTGCCAATAATTGGTGTTTTGTAAATATTGACGAGAAGCCAAGCCGCCCATACTGTGTCCGACCAAAATCACTTTGTCTTTACCCGTTAATTGCATCACTCTTTCGATAGCTTTTTTAACTGCAATTCCTTGTTTATAAATGGCTGATTGGTTGCTTAAAGCAGCAGTTCCAATAGAACCATCGGTATTCACGTTGAAATTTAAAGTATAATAATCGCCATTAATCATTGTTGTTTCAAAAGCAGCAATATCTGCTCCAGCTGTTGGAAAGATGTTTAAGTTTGCGGTTCCGTTATTTCCATCAGCGTTTAGACAAAAATCGAATCTTCCACCAAAAGTATAACCGTACTGCGTATCGAAATATGCGGTAGTGGCATTCCAAGTTTCAGAACTTGAATTTAATCCGTGAATGAAAAGAATAGGATAGGGGTTTTTACTTTCGAATACTAAATTCGTATTCTGATTTACCGTTTTTAATGGAATAACAGAATCGTTTCTAATTTCTCGAAATTGAAATTCTGTTGGTCTGGTTTTAAAAGTTATTTCCTGAGCATAACCAATGCTAATTAAAAATATAGAAAGCAGGGTTAATTGGGTAGTTTTTTTCATATGCATACATAGTAAAATTGAAACGCAATATAAAAAATTAATTTAATTTTCACATATTTTTTGTTAAATTATTAGTAAATAAGTTTACGTATTGTGTAATTATTAGTAAAACATTGGGTTCTTTTGATGAAAATGATGATTTTTTTTTCAAATAATCAATGAAAGTAAAACGATTGACTTTGTCTAATTTCATTCCACGAAAGAACGGAAAAAATAATACAAATTTTTTAATTAATAATGTAACAGGGTATCCAAGTAATTGTCTGAATTTTATATAGTTTATTTTAAAAAATAGAAATTATGGATACTAAAGAATTGGAGAAATTACCAACTAAGGACGGAGAAATTGAAAAAGGAGCTGCTCATATTATGATTGAGTTAATAGAATACGAGCATAACGCTACTGTTAGTAAGTCAATAATGAAAAAGACGACAGGATCAATTGATGCTATGGCATTTGAAAGTGGGGAAGGATTGAATGAAAAAATTTCTCCTTTCGATACTTTTGTGCAAATTATTGATGGCAGTGCAATTATTGAAATTGATGGTAAGGCTTCTGTACTTAAAACAGGTAATGGTAT
>JAULXA010000156.1:0-5246 GCA_032118875.1 Flavobacterium sp. | reverse complement strand
CTTGAACCATTTCTGGTTTCATTCTTTGAAAATTATCTTTCAAATATTTTGCTGTTCCAATTATTGCAGAAAGCGGACTTCTTAAATCGTGCGAAAGAATCGCCAAAACACTTTCTTTGTGTGTATTTAAATCTTCTAATTCTTTTACATAATTTTTTATGGCATCTTCAGACTGTTTTCTTTCTGTTAAATCACGTAGAATTTTTACGTAACCCATCATTTCTCCGTCTAAACCAATTAATGGAAAAACTAAACCGTAAGCGTAAAACAAAGTTTTATCTTTTGTAATGTGCCATCTGTTATCGGTAGCTCTTCCTTCTTTTAATGCGGTTTCAATTTCTTTTTTTGGAATACCTGTTTTTAAATCTTCATCTGTGAAAATGATGTCAAAAGGTTCGCCAATAACATCTTCAGTTTCGTAACCAAATATTTTTGTAGCGCCTGAACTCCAACTATTTATATTGAAATCTTTATCTAATGTAAAAATGGAATAATCTTGTAAACTATCGATAATTTGACTATAAAATTCAGCAGTCGGGATATATTTGTTTCTAAGAATTTTAGGATTTTCTTCTTTTTTTTCCATGGGTTTTGTTTTAATCGTAATATTAAATTCTTCTGTTATCTACAATATTTCAGATAACGTACCCGTTCTTAGTGAGTAGAGTGATTAATGATGTCCAAATTTCTGTTAATCAATGAATTTCAAAGATAGATAAAAAACTTTCTATAAAGATTAAACTTCCTAGTTTTTAAAAGATGGAGGAATTTCTGTTTTATTTATTTGGTTCGACATGAATCAAGACATGACCTAATTCTATTATTTTACTTCTTAATGTATCTTTTAATTTATGAGCCAAATCGTGTCCTTCTTTTACAGTAATGTTTGCATCCACTATAGCATGTAAATCCACGTGATATTTCATTCCTGCTTTTCTGATGAAGCATTTTTCAGTACCGATAATTCCTTCTACTTTTAACGATTCATGACGAATATTTTCGACTAAATCATCATAACGATGTTCGTCCATAATTTCGCCTAACGCTGGTCTGAAAATCAAATAACTGTTATATAAAATAAAGAAAGATGCAAATAAAGCGGCCCAATCATCAGCAGATTCGTACCCTTTTCCTAGAATTAAGGCGATTGAGATTCCGATAAATGCGGCAACTGAAGTAATAGCGTCACTTCTATGGTGCCAAGCATCTGCTTTTAAAGAAGAACTATTAGTAATGATACTTTTTTTCATTACGGTTTGAAACGAATATTCTTTCCAACCGATAATTAAAATTAAAACAATTAATGTCCACGCTTTTGGTAACTCGTGCGGTGTTCCAATATTTTGAATACTTTCATACGCAATAATTGTTGCTGAAGTAATTAAGAAACCAACAACAAGAAAAGTAATTAAAGGTTCCGCTCTTCCGTGACCGTATGGATGATTTTCATCTGCTGGTCGGTTCGAATATTTAATTCCGAATAAAACCAAAAACGAAGCAAAAATATCGGTTGTAGATTCAATTGCATCGGCTAATAGAGCATAAGAGTTTCCGAAAAAACCAGCCAATCCTTTTATAATTGCTAAACAAGTATTACCAATAATACTAAAATAAGTGGCTTTTATAGCGGTTTGCTCATTTGTCATTTTTTCTGGATGCTTTTAAATTGTAGTGTTCAAAGGTACGAGAAACAAAATGTTTTCGGGAAATTTGAATGAAGAAAATGGTTTTAATTATTGTTAAACATTCACTCCAAAAAGATAACCAACTAATGCGGAAAGTCCCATGGCAATTGTTCCCCAAATTGTGATTCTTAAAATGGCTTTAAAAACATTTGAGCCTCCAGTTTTTGCAGCTGTTGTTCCTAAAACTATTAGGAAAAGAGTAGTAAATCCATACAACCAATATTCCATTCCTTTTATGGGTGCAAAAAAAACGACTAATAAAGGCAAGACGCCACCAACTGTAAAAGCAGCACCAGAAGCTAACGCCGCTTGAATTGGGTTGGCTTGACTAATTTCATTAATACCTAATTCGTCTCGTATGTGAGTTCCTAAAGCATCTACTTCGGTTAATTCAAGTGCGACTTGCATAGCAGTTTCTTTTTTCAAGCCTCTTTTTTCATAGATTTGAGCCAGTATTTTTAATTCTTCTTCTGGCATTTCTTCCAACTCTATTTTCTCTCTTTCTATATCCGCTTTTTCAATATCGGTTTGTGAACTTACAGAAACGTATTCACCTGCTGCCATAGATAACGCACCAGCCACAAGGCCTGCTACTGTAGCCAAAACAATAGGTTCTCTAGTTGAACTTGCTGCTGCAATACCAATTGCCAAACTTGAAATAGAAATAATCCCATCATTTGCTCCAAGAACAGCTGCTCTTAACCAATTGCTTCTGTGAATATAATGACTGTCTAAATAGTTATCAATTGTTACCATAGTGCTGTTTTTTTACCTCTAAAAATGTATTTCAGATATTTGTATTGTGTTTGTTAAACCAAATATAACAAAAAAAGCCTGCATTTCGCAGACTTTTCATTGTATTAAAACGTTACGTTTACTTTATTTATTTTACCATTTCTGATAAAAACAACTTCTTTCGTTTCACCTGAATTGATTTTGGATAAACATTCCATATAACTGTAGACTTCTTTGACTTCGCAATCGCCAATTTTAGTGATGATGTCGCCTTCTTTTATTCCAGCTTTTATGGCTGGTCGATCTTCGGTTACACCATCAACATGTAAGCCATCACCGTATTCTGCATAATCTGGCATAATTCCAAGTGTTACCTTGTATTTAGCCATTTTTCTTTCACTATTTATTTTGGTTTTGGTAAATTCAATTTTGTCTTTTTCAGCTAATTCATTCGCCACTCTAAACACATAATTGACAATATTAGTCACACCATAATAATTGATTTTTTCTTCATCGTCTGTTGGTTTGTGATAATCTTCGTGTGTTCCTGTAAAGAAAAACAACACTGGAATATCTTTCAAGTAAAACGACGTATGATCTGATGGTCCGACTCCGCCTGTTTCTTCTGTTATTCCAAAACCAGCAGGTTTGTTACGTTGCACTAATTCTGAGAAAATAGGAGAAGTTCCTGTTCCGCCAATAATTACATTTTTCTTATCGTCTAAACGACCAATCATATCCATATTAATCATTGTAATCACATTTGGATATAAGGTTTTTAACGATTCAGCCATGTGTTTGGAACCAATTAAACCGTCTTCTTCACCAGAAAATAAAGCAAAAATAAAATTTACTTTTTCTTTAGTGTTGTTATTAGAATACATTCTAGCCAATTCTAAAACTCCAGAAACTCCCGAAGCATTGTCATCCGCACCATTATGAATCATTCCTTTTGAAAATGCTTTAGTCGAATTGTTATGTTCATTCATGCCTAAATGGTCGTAATGCGCACCAATTAGAATGGTTTTTTTCGCACCGTTATCTAAATAAGCAATTACATTATTCGCATTTACTAAATCACCAACTGCTGTAGAATCGCCATGTGGATTGTTTTTATAACGATACGAAAATGATTGTAAAAACGTTTTATCATAAGGTTTTAAACCTAATTTTTTGAATTCTTTTTCAATGTATTTTGAAGCAATTTTTTCAGCTGGACTACCTGTTAAACGACCACCTAATTTATCTGAAGCTAAATACGTGATGTGTTTTTTTAAGTTTTTAGCATCAACATTTTCAACTTCTTCTGTTTCTACCCAATCTGCAATGAAAACATTAGTTTCACGGGCTTTATTTTGTTGACGATTACTTGAAAACACTAGTTTTTTTCCATCAGGAGAAAATTGTGGAAACGCATTAAATTCGCTTTCGTACGTAATTTGTTTTAATCCTGTTCCATCAATATTAATCATATACAATTGAAAATCGTATCCTTTTGTAGCATGATGATTCGATGAAAATATGATTTTTTTGTCTGATGGATGAAAAAATGGTGCCCAATTGGCTTTTCCTAAATGGGTAATTTGTTTCAAATCGGAACCATCAATATTACACGTGTGGATTTCCATATTGGTTGGCATAACTAAGTTTTCAGCCAATAAATCTTTGTATTCTTTGATGTCTTTTTCAGATGTTGGACGCGATGAACGAAACACTAATTTTTTACTATCGTGCGAAAAGAAACAACCACCATCGTAACCTAATCCAAATGTAATTTGTTTTAAATTATTTCCGTCAATGTCCATCGTATAAATTTCTAAATCACCAGAACGAATACTGGTAAAAGCAATTTTTTTCCCATCAGGAGAAACTACGGCTTCGGCATCATAACCTGGAGAATTTGTTAGTTTTTTTACAATTTCACCAGATTTGGTTGCCATATAAATCTCAAATTCTGGATAAATCGCCCAAAGGTATTTTCCATCTTTTGGTTTTGGTGGAGCAGGACAAGCAACATTCGCTTCGTGAGTGGAAGCATAAATAATATGTTTTCCATCTGGCATATAATAGGAACATGTAGTACGGCCTTTTCCAGTTGATACCAATTTTAGATTGTTGAAATCCGTAATTGGTTGGGTTAAATCTAACGAGTAAATTTGATCACAAGGCACACCAAATTGCGTATTGGTAACTTGCATGGTTAAACTTTTACCATCTGGACTAAAATAGGCTTCCGCATTATCACCACCAAAAGTTAATTTTTTAATGTTTTGTAAATTTCTTTCTTGCGCTAGAGCTGTCAATGAAAGAAGTATAAACGAAAGAATTGTAAATTTTTTTATTGACATTGAATGATTTTTAGAATCTTACTAGTTTGAACTTTTACCTTTTTAGTTGGCTCTTTTAACCGTGAACCGAAACACCATCGCCATAATTAGCAATAATTTCAGCTTCGTGTTCTAACCAAGCTTTCCATCGGCTTTCTACATCAATTTTTCCAGCATATTTTCTGGCTAAGTTGATAAAAGTGGTATAATGGGCGGCTTCACTTTCCATTAAATCTCTATAAAATTGGGCTAATTTTTCGTCTTTTAAATTTTCAGAAAGAACTTTAAAACGTTCACAACTTCTAGCTTCAATCATGGCTGCAAAAAGTAAACGTTCAATTAAACCGCCTTCTCGACTTCCGTCAGAAGATTTTTTGCAAAATTTCATCAAATCATTTACATAATCGTCTTTGCGTTCTCTTAAAAATTCGTAACCACGTTCTTTAATAATATCATGAACCATTTGAAAATGTTGCATTTCTTCAATAGAAATTTCCGT
>JAULXA010000155.1:0-1831 GCA_032118875.1 Flavobacterium sp. | reverse complement strand
AGTTTTATGCAGTATTAAATCGTAAACGAAATAAAGGACGAGACTTTTATGATATTGTTTTTCTGTTGAGTTTGGGTGTGCAGCCAGATTATACGTTTTTAAAATTAAAAATAGACATTTCCAATGCTAATCAGCTAAAGGAACGAATTTTAGATCATTGTAACAAAATTGATATGGTGGCGATGTCTAAAGATGTTGAACCTTTTCTTTTTAAAACTTCTGACACAATAAAAATCATACATTTCCCAGCTTTACTTGCACAGCAAAAGTTGGACTAACCCTTAATTTCTTAATGGATTGATCAATACCATTTTCATCGTTTTCAAAACGGTGGGGGAATTTTTCTTTTTAAGAGGGTTTCAATCTGAAATTTCGTTTCAACTTTAATTGATTTTCTCCATTTTTTTTGCTAACTTAAGTATAAAAATAAGGAATGTTAGATGAAATGGAAAGTTATTCAATCTGGATTAAACAACTGAAAGATAAAATCGAAAGAGCCCAGTTAAGAGCCTCTCTTAGTGTTAATACGCAGTTAATTTTGCTTTATTGGGAAATAGGGGAAAGTATAGTTCAGAAACAAATTGAAAACCAATGGGGAAGTAAAATTGTGGAAAAAATGGCCAAGGATTTAAAAATGGGAATGTCAGAAACAAATGGTTTTTCTCGTTCAAATTTGTTTGCCATGCGAAAGTTTTATCTTTTTTACAAAGATTCACATCTTGCGTTAATTAGTGAAAATGAATTAGTCCAACAGGCCGTTGGACAATTAAGAAAAGAAAGTATTTTATATGGCATACCTTGGGGTCATCATGTTTTAATTTTAAATAAATGTGTAACAATAGAACAAGCAGAATTCTACCTTGCGCAAACAATAAAAAGCAACTGGAGCAGAAATATACTTAGCATTCAATTGACATCAAATTTGTTTGATCGCCAAGGAAAATCACAAAACAATTTTAAACTAACACTTCCAAAAAACCAAAGCGACTTAGCAAATGAAACATTAAAAGACCCTTACCAGTTTGATTTTTTGACACTTGAAAAAAATATTCAGGAATTGGAATTAGAAAAGAATTTGACTGAAAACATCACAAAATTCTTGCTAGAATTAGGAAAGGGTTTTGCGTTTGTTGGGCGCCAATATCCTATTATTGTTGGTAAAAAGGAGCGGAAAATTGATTTGTTATTTTATCATACTCGAATGCATTGCTATGTTGTAGTTGATTTAAAAATGGGAGAGTTTGAGCCAGAATTTGTTGGTAAAATGAATTTTTATCTATCCGCAATTGATGATTTACTCAAAACGGATGAGGATAAACCAAGTATTGGAATTATTTTATGTAAGTCTAAAGACTCGATTGATGTTGAATATTCACTAAGGGGAATAAATAAACCACTTGGCATAAGTGAATTTACATACAATGAATTGACCGAAAAATTAAAAGAAAATATGCCAACTGTTTCAGAATTAGAAAATGAGTTGTTTGGCAAAAAATGAGGGTGTCCTTAGTTCGTAGCTTACAAATGAACAATGAATTTATATATCTTCCCTCATCGCGTTCAAATCATTGGGGAATTATTGTTTTGTAAGTTTGCCTCTAGTTTTTTGAATTAAACGCCAATTTCATTTTCTTCTTGATCTTGTTTCATTAAAGCGTTTAAAATGATGGCAAGAGGTTGATCAGAGCCGCCGCTCTCCTCAATCATTTTTTCAACATCTAACTCCCATGCCACGAGTTCGCTTAGAGTAATTGCGGTTTCTGTTGAAGGTAAATTTAATAACTCAGACCGAAGGCCCAAAACATCTCCGGGACCGAGCTCAACAACACCG
>JAULXA010000154.1:0-19529 GCA_032118875.1 Flavobacterium sp. | reverse complement strand
AGTTTTATAAAACCCGATAGATTGGATGGTGTGCTAAGATAACAAATCCCACATCGTAAATCGTAAATAAAAAAATTATGTTTCCATTACAAAGAGGCCGTCGTTTAAGAGTAAACGAATCCATAAGAAGTTTAGTTCGTGAAACCACATTAAGTCCGGGTGATTTTATGTTTCCGATGTTTATAACGGAAGGTGAAAATGTACAGGTAGAAATTCCTTCTATGGTTGGAATTTATCGTCGTTCGATTGATTTAACGGTGGAAGAAGTGAAAGAAATTTTCGCTTTAGGAATTCGCGCCGTAAACATTTATGTAAAAGTAGATGAATCGTTAAAAGACAATACAGGTAAAGAAGCGTGGAATCCAGACGGATTAATGCAACGTGCAATAAAAGCTATTAAATCAGCTTGTCCAGAAATGATTGTGATGCCAGATGTAGCTTTAGATCCGTATTCGATTTATGGTCATGATGGAATTATTGAAAATGGGGATATTGCTAATGATGCTACCAATGCAGCTTTAGTAAAAATGGCTGTTTCTCATGCACAAGCAGGTGCCGATTTTGTAGCGCCAAGTGACATGATGGACGGAAGAGTTTTACGTTTGCGTGAAGGTTTAGATGCTGCAGGTTTTCATAATGTTGGAATTATGAGTTATTCTGCGAAATATGCTTCTGCATTTTATGGTCCGTTTAGAGACGCTTTAGACAGCGCACCAGTTGATAATAGCGAAATTCCAAAAGATAAAAAAACCTATCAAATGGATTATGCGAATCGTATCGAAGCTATTAAAGAAGCCTTAATGGATGTAGAAGAAGGTGCCGATATGGTGATGGTTAAACCAGGAATTGCCTATTTAGACATTGTTCGTGAAGTGAAAAATGCGGTAAATGTTCCTGTAACGGTTTTCCATGTTTCAGGTGAATATGCTATGATTAAAGCTGCTTCAGAAAGAGGTTGGTTAGATCATGATAAAATTATGATGGAACAATTAATGTGTATCAAAAGAGCAGGTGCGAGTTTAATTTCGACTTATTTTGCCAAAGAAGCTGCGATTTTATTAAATAAATAATGAAGTGATATTTGTCATTTTTATACTTGAAATGGAGTAATAAATTTGACAATCAAAATAAATTCGAAATGAAAAACTATAGAAAACTTCTTTGTTTAGCGGTACTTACTTTAGGTTTTTTTAGCTGTGGCGAAAAAAAAGAAACCGATCCAATGGGAAATCCTATTGAGGAAACAAAAACCACAACTTCAGCACTTTCTTCTGTAGATTTAGGAAAAGAATTGTTTGAAGGTAAAGGAATGTGCGCTACTTGTCACAAACCTGATGCCAAAATTGTAGGGCCAAGCATCAAAGAAATTGCTAAAATGTATACCGAAAAAAAAGCGAGTATTTCCATATTTTTGCAAGGAGAAGCGGATCCAATTGTTGATCCGACTCAGTTTGAAATCATGAAAGCTAATTTCGCGATTACGAAAACTATGACCGAAGAAGAGCTTAAAGCCCTGGAAGATTATATGTTAAGTATAAAATAAAAAAAGCTCAAAACAATGTTTTGAGCTTTTTTGTGCGGGTGAAAGGACTCGAACCTTCACACCTTGCGGCACCAGATCCTAAGTCTGGCGTGTCTACCAATTTCACCACACCCGCGTGTAATGGAGTGCAAATATATAAACTATGTTTGCTTTTGCAAAAGAATTTCGTTTTTTTATTTCAATTACATTAAAATTAAACTACAAAATCTCTAATTTTTTATGGATTTTATTTTGTTTATCAATATTTATTTGATGTTTTTCGTCTAATTTTTCTAAATTTTGTTGATTATGTTAAATTAATCATTATTTTAGCCCTCTATATTATTAAATTCCCCAAATATGAAATCAAAATTACTAAAATTTGGTTTGCTTTTTTTAGTTGCTATTGTTGCCTCTTTAGCCACTATAACTTCTTTTTCTGACTCAGAAAATGTAAAAAGTAAAACTCAAAAAAATGTTGTAACAACTCAAAAAAATGTAGTTGATGAACAAAATTTAGACATTAAGTCTGATGAGTATATTGTGAAGAATCAAAATTCTAACAATTCGGTTATTTCAAAAGTTCAATCTTTTTCTGATGAGAATCGTCAGTTAGTTGAAAATCAAAAACAATCTAATGAAATTGATGCTTTAAGAGCTAAACATCAAACAATGATTGATAAAGAGTTTTCTAAAAGAACTTTTTTAATGTCTAAAACGGAGAGAAAATCTGAAGGGTTACCTCCAAACAAGTATTTAGAGCAAGATTATGCTTTAACAATGAATCCAGAATTAGGAAGAACAACTCCTGAAAATCTTCAAAAAATTAGAAATGATTTAGATAAACAAATTTCAGAGTCTTCATCTAATAGAACTCCTGGAGATGGTTTAGATAACCCATGGATTGAACGTGGTCCTAATAATGTAGGTGGACGTACAAAAGCTCTTATTTTCGATCCAACTGATGCAACAAATAAAACTGTTATTGCTGGTGGAGCAAGTGGTGGTTTGTGGAAAAATACAGATATTACAACAGCTGGTACTCCTTGGACAAGAATGACTATGCCAGAGCATTTAAATGTTTTAAGTATAACTATTGATCCTAATAATTCAAGTACTTGGTATATTGGTACAGGAGAATCTTATACAGGTGATGTGAGTGGTAATGGTGTTTGGAAAACTACTAATGCTGGAAATTCTTTTTATAGAGTTTTTGGAGGTGGAACGGTTACATCATTACAACATTTTTTATATAATTTACAAGTAATAGCACCTTCTAATGTAGCAGCAATAAAAGGGTACGTTACAGGTAGAGCTGCTTTTGGTAATGCTATAACTCTAGCTACTCCTGGAACCAAGCAAATTGTTTTAGTTAACGATGGTAATATTACAGGAACTGGCACAACTACAGGAGTAAGTACTACAGATGATGCTTGTACGGCATTAACAGCTGGTTCAATGACGGGTAAAGTCGCATTAATTAGAAGAGGAAACTGTTCTTTTGAACAAAAAGCACAATCTGCTCAGAATGCTGGTGCAGTAGGTGTAATCATAATGAATAATCAAGCTGGTGGTGGAGTTTTAACTATGGCAAGTTCATCTCTTGGAGTTACTGTTCCAACTATTATGGTTTCAAAAGAAGATGGTGATTTATTAGTCGCTAATTTAACTAATTTAACAGGTACTTTTGTTCCTACCAATCCAGGAGAGTACAACGGAAACGAAGTTAAAAATATTCAAATGATAAACGACGTCGCTATTAAAAATAATGGTGGTGTTTCTGAAATTTACATTGCAGTTGGTGATGGATCTGGAGGCGGTTCGTATATAAATTCTACTGATTATGGTTTATACAAATCTGTAGATGGTGGTGTAACTTGGACTGCATTAACATTACCTGTATCTGCCAGTGGAAACAAAACTTGTCCTATGGATATTGAAGTTGCTTTTGGTGGTAAAATTTGGGTTTCATCTACTCATAGTAATACTTTTGGTGATGGTGGTGGTAGAATTTTTGTTTCTACTGATAATGGAGCAACATTTACTTTAAAACACACTGTTGTTGGTAATGGTGGAGGAGCTAGAACAGAAATTGAAGCTTCAAACACAACAGCAGATAAAATATATGTTCTATCTGAATTAGAACAGGCAGTGCCAGCTACTCCAGCTAAAGAAGTACAAATATTAAGAACATTAGACGGTTTTACAACTGCAGCAACAGTTCTAACACTTCCAGGTACAACTCCAGCTACAGAAACAAGACTAACAACTTATGGGTTTACAGGGCAGCAAGCATTTTATGATTTATTTATTGAATCGGACCCAACAAATGATGCAATTGTTTTTGTTGGAGGTATTAATATTCACAGGTCTTTAAATAGTGGTGGAACGTGGACTCAAGTTACAAGATGGTCAACTGTTGCAAATACAGTACATTCGGATCAACACGCTATGACATTTAGACCTGGTGCTCCAAATAATGGAATTTTTGGAAATGATGGTGGAGTTTATTATTGTAGCAATTTATCCGGAGTAGCCACTACATCTAATGCAACAGTAATTGGTTCAAGAAATACAGGTTATAATGTGACACAATTTGTTGGAGTTGCAGTGCAACCTCAAGGAGTTGCCGGAGTAACTGGAGATTTCTTCATTGCAGGTGCTCAAGATAATGGTTCAAATTATTTTCCTTCTACTTTAAGCACTACAACTGGTGCTCCATTGTCTGCTGCCTCAAGTTTTGAAATTCAGGGAGGTGATGGAGGAATTCCGTTATTTGCTCAAGACTCTGATAAATATTATATAGCAAATTATGTTTATAATGACAATATGAATTCTTATGATTTAAATGGTACTCCTATAAAAGCATTATCAGATGGTACACCAAATAGAGGATTGTTTTATCCTGCAATGGCTTTAGATTCTGCAAACGACATAGTTTATTCGGATTTTACAGATGGTACAAATAGAGTATATGTAGTAAGAAGATATGCAAATGTTAAATCAACGGGAACTTTAACATTAACAGATTTAACAAGTGCGGTATTAACGTCATATCCAACTGCAATTTCAACAGGAAAAGCTACTCCAAGTACATTATATGTTGGAACAGCTAATTCAAGATTTTTAAAATTAGTAAATGCAAATACTTCACTTGCAGCAGCTGCTTTCGTAGATATTACGGGTCCAGGTTTTGTGGGTAGTATTTCAGATATCGCTTTTGGAGCAACTGATAATCAAATTTTTGTTACTATGAGTAATTATGGTATTACAAATATTTGGTATACGCCTAATGGAGGAACCAATTGGTATAGTTTAGAAGGTAATTTACCAGATATGCCAGTAAGAGCCATTCTTCAAAACCCTTTAGTAGCTAATGAATTAATGATTGGTACAGAATTAGGGGTTTGGTATACAGTAGGATTTAATCCGGCATCTTCTGCTAATCAAGCTTTAACTTGGTATCATTCTTTTAATGGAATGAGTAATGTTAAAGTAACGGATTTAGATTTACAAGCTAACTCACCAACTGCACCAACTGCATATAATGTTTTTGCTGCAACTTATGGTAGAGGTGTTTTTTCAAGCCAATTATGGTTTTGTGGAGCAACTACAACTACTTGGAATGGTACTGCATGGAGTAATGGTGTTCCAACATCTAAAACAGCAGTGGTTTTCTCAGGAAACTACACATCAACAGCTAGTTTAAATGCATGTTCTGTAACGGTAAACACTGGCGTAACAGTAACAATAGCTGCTGGTCACACTTTAAAGGTAGGTGATAATATTACAGTAAATGGTACTGGATCATTAGTTTTTAATAGTGATGCGGCTTTAATTCAATATGGTAAACATGCAGTAAATACTGGAAATATTGTAGTAAAAAGAAATTCTACAGCCATGATTCAAAATGATTATACAGCATGGTCTTCACCTGTAACAAATCAAAATTTATTAGCTTTCTCACCAGGTACAGCAGTTAATCGTTTTTACGAGTATTTATATACAGGTACAACAGGAGCTACAGCTTATCAGTCGATAACACCATCTACAAATTCATTTATACCAGGAAAAGGATATATGATTCGTGTGGCTACAGCTTGGTCTCCAACTGTACCAGCTATATATAATGGTCAATTTACTGGAGTTCCAAATAATGGGAGCTATACATATACTGTAGGTAAAGGATACAATTTATTAGGAAATCCTTATCCATCTCCTATTGATGCGCCAAGTTTAATCAGAACAAATGGTAAATTAGGTACGCTTTATTTCTGGTCACATAAAGTGGCAGCTAGTAGCGGTGTTTACCCTTCAAATAATTATGCATCATATAGTTTATTGGGAGGAGTTGCTTCTGCAAGTGGAAGTGCAATACCAAATGACAAAATTCAAGTTGGTCAAGGGTTCTTTGTAAATGCAATTGGAGCTTTTGATGTAAAATTTGAAAATGAATTACGTGTTGACGCGATAACAACTACTCAATTTTTCAGATCAGGTAGTCAAAACGCTTCTAATAATGAAGGAGCTGAAAACAATAGAGTTTGGTTAAATCTTAATGGAAAAACTACTGGTTATAATCAAATTTTAGTAGGTTATTCTTCTATTGCAACAAATAATTTTGATGATAATGTTGATGCATTAATGTTAGATACCTCAAAAACATTCTTGTACAATTTATTAGATAACAAAGAGTTAGTAATTCAAGGTAAAGCTTTACCTTTTACTGATACCGATGTTGTTAAATTAGGATTAAAAGTTGTTGAAGCAGGTGAGATGGAAATCAATATCGAACAAGTTGATGGCTTATTTGAAAATCAGGATATCTTTGTGAAAGATAACTATACAAATATAATCCATAATTTAAAAGAAAGCTCATATAACTTCTCAGCTGAAGTTGGGACGTTTAATGATAGATTCGAATTAATCTACAAAAAATCAACTGAAGAAGTGTTGTCAACAAACACAGTAGATGTTTTTGTAAAAAATAACGAATTAACGATTCAATCTTATCAATCTGCTATTTCAAGTATAGAAGTGTATGATGTTTTAGGAAAACTTATTTTTACGAAAACAGGAATCAATAATAAACAATTTAATACCAATCAAATCACAGCTCATAACCAAGCTCTAATTGTGAAAACTCAATTAGTAAACGGTGAAGTTATCGTGAAGAAGATGGTTATGTAATTATTAAAATATCTTTAAAAAAGCCCGCATTTATGCGGGCTTTTTTTGTTAAACAATGTGTTTTGTCGATTATTTTTAATTTTTCATCGATTTTAATAATTTTTTTATAAATTAGTGCCAAAACTAAATTATATGAAAACCCCCCAATCATTTTTTATTAAAATCATTTTTTTTATGTTAATTTCTGTTGTTTTTAGTGAGGGTTATTCCCAAACTGAAAAACAAGTTCAAGAGATAATAAAAGATTATGATATGGTTAAGGCCAATCAGTTACTACAAAATAGTAAGCAAAAAGAGCTTTTACAACGAAAAGAAGTGGAAGCTTTTGCTAAAGCAAACAAACTTCCAATATTTAGAGAAAATCCAAAAGGAGGCTTTGATCAATTAATGAGAATAACACCAGAAGGAATTCCTTTGTATTATTCAATTGACAATGTTGAGGCTGCAATTTCTACACGCGTACCTCATTTAAGAACTGGAGGTTCTTTAGGAATTAATTTAACTGGACTTGGAATGGTGCCGCGTATGTGGGATGGAGGACCAATTCATTCTCACCGTGAATATACAGGAAGAATTGATATGGTAGATAATACTGTAAGAGATACCAATAGTTTCCACGCCATACACGTTATGGGGACCATTATTGCAACTGGAGTAACAGCTGCAGCAAAAGGGATGGCTCCAGATGCTACTTCTAGATCATTTGATTGGAATGAAGATGAATCTGAAGCTATTTCAGAAGCAATGGGTGGAATGTTGTTATCTAATCACTCCTATGGAACGCCTATTGGTAGTACTGCTGCAGGTAATCTAATGCCCGCTTGGTATATGGGTTCTTATGTGGCGGATTCTTATAACTGGGATGTTATTGCTTATACTTTTCCTAATTATTTACCAATCATGTCTGCAGGAAATGATGGTACAAATAATGGAAATACCACTCCAACTACAACAGGTTTCGATAAATTAAACGGAAATAAAAACGCTAAAAATATTTTAACTATTGCAAACGCTCAAGATGCGTCGTTTAGTGCAACAGCACCTTATGCTATAACTGGTGGAGGATCTGTACATAGTTCTTCTAGTCAAGGTCCTTCTGATGACAAACGAATCAAACCAGATGTTACAGGTGACGGTGCTGGAACAGGTTCTGGAATTTATTCGGCAGGAAGCGGAAGCGGAACAGGTGGAACAATTATGCAATATTCAACATTACTTGGTACTTCAATGGCAGCACCAAATGTAACAGGAACATTGACATTAATTCAACAACATGCCAATAATGTGAATGGTAAATTTATGCGTGCTTCAACTTTAAAAGGATTAGTATGTCATACCGCAACAGATAGAGGGAATGTTGGGCCAGATGCCAATCATGGTTGGGGTTTAGTTGATGCTAGATTTGCAGCAGAATCAATTACTAATAACGGATTAACTTCTTGGATTTCAGAAGAATCTTTATCTCAAGGACAATCAATAGTAAAACAATTCGTGGCGACAGGTGGAACAACTCCATTATTAAGTTCAATTTGTTGGACAGACGTACCAGACATCTCAAAAGTAAACACTACTTCAACCGTTAATGATACTACTCCAGATTTAACTAATGATTTAGATATTAGAGTTACTCAAGGGGCTACTCCTTATTATCCATGGAGATTAACAAATGTTGCTACAGCTAATGCAACAAGAACAGGTGATAATCCTATTGATAATGTTGAAAGAATTAATGTGGATGCTCCTACAGCAGGTGCGGTTTATACGGTAACAATTACACATAAAGGGACTTTAGCAGATGGGCCACAAAAATTCGCTTTAGTGGTTACTGGTGTTACTTCAAACTTTACATTTAAATCACTAACTGATACACAAACTAAATGTTCTAATACAGGTAATGCAGTATATCCATTTTCTTTAACGAAAATTGGTGGTGCCAATGTAACAATGAGTTCGGCTAACGTTCCAGTAGGTGCAACTTTAGCTTTTAGTGCAAATAATTTTGCAGCTAATGGAACATTTAATGTTACAATAAGTAATTTAGCTTCTGTTGCCGCTGGTTCATATACTATAGATGTAATTGGTGATAATGGTATAGAAACTGAAATCAGAAAAATATATTTAACCGTATATCATCCTACGTTTTCTGCGCCAATTTATACTTCACCAGTTGATGGTTTAACAGGAGTAACTACTGCAAAGAAACTAATTTGGCAAAATGATGTAAATGCAACAAGTTGGGATGTACAAGTTTCAACTTCTCCTATTTTTAGTACAATTGCTTTTTCGGGGAATGTAACAACACCTTCTTTTGATTTATCAGGTTTAGCTTCTCAAACCATTTACTATTGGAGAATTCGTCCTTTAAATTCATGTGCGACTGCTAGCTATGTTTCAAAACAAAGTTTTCAAACTGCTATTGTTGACTGTGCTCCAGCAGCATTTAATGGAACTGCAGGAGCTGCGACTATTGTTGCAACTGCAGGAGCAACTGCTTCTAAAACAATAAATGTAACAGGTGGTTTAACAATCGGTAAAATTACAGCAACGGTTAATATTACTCATACTTATGTTCAAGATATGACCATTACTTTAACGGGGCCAGCATCTATTGGAAGTCCTGTAGTAATTTTGCAAAAAGAAGCTTGTGGTGGACAGCCAGATATAAACTGTACTTATGATGACGCAGGTATCGCGCCAGCATGTAGTGCAACTTCTCCAGCTATTTCAGGAACAATTAAATCTTTCCAATCCTTAACAGCTTTTGATGGTTTGTTAGCTGACGGAATTTGGACATTAACTGTTAATGATCCATATAATGGTGACGGTGGTACACTTAATTCGGTAAGTTTAAAAATTTGTGCAAAAACAAACATCACACCAGTACCTGTTTTAACAACAAACACACTTAACGTTGTAGCAACTTCTACTTCAGTTATAACTAGTACAGATATAAATACTACATCAACCGCGCAAACAGATTTGCAACAAACGTATACTTTAGTTGAGGCTCCTGTTTTAGGAAACTTAAAAAAGAATGGAACGAATTTAATAGCTGGAAATACATTCACACAAAAAGACATTAATGACGGTATCATTACTTATGTAAATACTGAAGTAGCTTCTACAACAACTTCATTTAAAATTGAGGTTAAAAACATTTCGAACGGATGGGTTGGAGGAAGAGTAGTATCTGTTAATATTGTAGCTTGTGGTAGTATATCAACTACATGGAATGGTTCTGCATGGTCAAATGGAGTACCTTCAAAAACAACTGCTGTAATTTTTACAGGTAATTATAACTCTACAGGAAATTTAGAAGCTTGTTCTGTGGTGATTAATACAGGTGTAAATGTCACCATAAATGCTGGTCACACATTTGTAACTAACGGGACAATTACAACAAACGGTTCTGGAATATTTACAGTAAATAATAATGCAGCATTAAGACAAATTGATCCAACAGCAGTTAATGTTGGAAATATTGTTGTAAAAAGAAACTCAACTACAATGGTTCGTTTAGACTATACAGCATGGTCTTCACCAGTTGTTGGGCAACAATTACAAGCGTTTTCACCAAATACATTAGCTGGAAGATTCTATCAATATTTATTTACTGGAACAACAACGGCTACTTCATATCAATCTGTAACCGCAACTAATAATTTTATTGCTGGAAAAGGATATATGATTCGTGCAGCAAATGATTGGCCACTTACACCAACTGTTTTTAATGGCCAATTTACAGGTATTCCTACAAATGGTAATGTTTCTCAAAGTGTTGGAATAGGGTATAATTTATTAGGAAATCCGTATGCTTCACCAATTGACGCAAGATCATTTTTAACATCAAACCCATCTATTGGAACACTCTATTTTTGGACACATACTGTTGCTGCTGTCGGAACTACGTATCCTCAAAATAATTATGCTTCATATACTACTTTAGGTGGTGTGGCTTCTGCAGCTGGTGGTTCAGTTCCAAACGGAACAATTCAAACTGGACAAGGATTTTTTATAAATGCAACTGCAGCAGGTAATGCAAACTTCTTCAATACACAAAGAGTTAATGCCTCTGTAAGTACTCAATTTTTCAAAACTTCAAACGAAATTTCGACAATTGAGGAAACTGAAAAGCACAGAATTTGGTTAAATTTGAATGATAACATGAATTCATACAATCAAATATTAGTGGGTTATACCGAAAATGCTTCATCAGGATTCGATAATGCTATTGATGGTGAAGTGCTAGATAAATCGAACACGATGTTGTATAATGTGATTAATGATTCTGAATTTGTGATTCAAGGTAAAGGACTTCCATTTGCAGATACTGACGAGGTTCCATTAGGATTAAAAGCAACTACTGCTGGAAATTACAATATTTCCCTAGAAAATGTAGATGGTTTGTTTGCAACTCAAAATATATTCTTAAAGGATAATGTAACAAATAGTATTCATGATATTAAATTGGCTCCGTATTCTTTCACAACTTCTGAAGGTGTATTTAATAACCGTTTTGTCTTAGTTTATCAAAATGCTGCGCTGTCTAATGAGAGTTTTGTGTCTGATGAAAGTATTGTAGTTTTCACTAAAGAGGCAAAAATTCAAATTAATGCTACTTCTGAAATTTCAGCCGTGCAAGTATTTGATATTTTAGGGAGATCAATTTACGAAAATAAAAGTGTTAAGGAGAAATCTATAAACATATCCAATCTTACAAGTAAAAACCAAGCTTTAATTGTAAAAGTGGTATTAGAAAATGGAGAAACATTTATTAAGAAAATAGTGTTTTAATTCTCTTTTTTACAAGTTTTTTAAAATGGCTCCAATAATGGAGCCATTTTTTGTTTTAGTGTATTTCATCGATTTTATTGTTTGTTTAACGATTTTTTTAATTTATTTTTTTACATTCGTATTTTAAAGTTAAATTAACACATGCCCCCAAATGAAAAATAAACTACTTAAAATCAGTGCTTTGTTTGTTTTTATTGCTTTTAGCGGCCTTTTTCTGTACCAAAAAGATTCTTCTCAAGAAGCTGGTTTAGAAGGACAATCAAGAGATAATAAAATAAATAGTAAAAATCACAAATCAAACCCAACTGTTTTAAAGGTTGAAAAAGAACCAATTGTATCTGCTCCAATAAAAGCAGAGCAAATTTTTAATAACAGAAAGAAAGTTTCAACAATTGCAAAAATTCAAGATGTTACTACAGAAAGTGTTTCTGTTTTAAGTGAGAAGCAATTAGATTCTGTTGAAAAATTAAGAGCAAAATACGAAAATTTTATTGTGAATCATCCCAATAGAAAATCGATGGCTTTGCCTAAATCAGATAGAAAAGCTATAGGCTTGCCTCCAAATAAATATAACGAACAAGATTGGTTATATTCTGCAGATCCAAACTTAGGAAGACCTACTCCTGAAATTACTCTTGCTATACAAAAAGATTTGAATGATAAACTAGAATCTGGTCGTGTACCAGGTGATGGTATGGATAATCAATGGGTTGAAAGAGGTCCAAATAACGTTGGAGGAAGAACAAGAGCTTTAATGTTCGCTCCTGGTAGTGAAACAAAAGTTTTTGCAGGAGCTACAAGTGGTGGTTTATGGATTAATAATGATATTACAAATGCTGCAAGCTCTTGGACTCAAGTTTCTGGAGTTCCAAGCAATATGTCGGTAACTTGTATAACTGTTGATCCACAAGATGCTAATATCATGTATATTGGTACGGGTGAAGTTTATACTTGGGGTGCAGTAAACGGTAATGGAGTTTATAAATCAATTGATGCAGGTGTAACTTGGAGAAATGTTTTTAGTACTTCTGACGCTGTTAATATAAATGATAGATTAACTTTTATTCAAGCTATTATTGCATGGAGAAATCCAACAACTAATTTAACGGAAGTTTATTTTGGTGCCGATGCCATGAATGTAAATTATGCAGGAGGATTAACTCCTGGAGGTGCAACCGAAACTTTTGGTAGAAATACAATTGGTGTTTGGAGAAGTACAGATGGCGTAAATTTTGCGCGTCAAACAACGGCAAGTTTGCTTTATACTGCAGGAAAATATGTGACAGCAGATAGTTTTACTATAGATTCTGTAGGTAATTTATTTATGGGAACAAAATACAGCTACGTGAATGCAGGTGGTGGTGGAAAAATTTATAAATGTACCACAGGTGTAGATTGGGCTTTAGTGAGAACTTTGGCTTCGGCTAATGGACGTGTTCAATTAGTAGCGTCTAAAACTACTGCAGGAAGAATGGTAGCGTTATGTGAAAATGCTTCAACTGGTTTGCCTGTTATTAGAAGATCAACAGATGCTTTTGCCACTGTAGACACAAGTGTTCCATTACCTGTAAGCTCAGGAGTTCAACCACCTGCAGCAACAGATTTTTGTAGAGGTCAAGCTTTTTACGATTTAATGATTGGAATGAATCCTACAAATGATTCAGAAGTTTATGTGGCGGGTATTGAAATTTTTAGAAACACACAAATGTTTAAAACAACTCCAGTTGCGGCAGATTGGGTACAATTAACAGATTGGACGGTAGATCCAACAGCAACTGGTAATGCTGCTGCTAGTACTTTAGATGGTGTGCATTCTGATCATCATGTTATGGCATTCGCTTCAGGGTTAACAAATAGAGTAACTTTTGGTTGTGATGGAGGAATATATTATTCAAATGATTCAGGAAACGCTATTGGTGTTAGAAATAACGGTTACAATGTTACTCAGTTCTATAAAGCTGGTATTAATCAATCCGGTGCTCAGAAATTATTAGCTGGCGCACAAGATAATGGTTCACAATTAATTAGTCCTGCCCCAGCTGCAGTTGGAAGCTCTGTAGAAGTTTTTGGTGGTGATGGATGTTGGGAATTTATTGATAAGCAAAATGAATTTATGGTTACATCATACGTTTATAATAGTTATTTCTTTACCAGATATGATACTGAAATTGCGACAACATATATCGCAAATGACTATGGTGGATCTGATGGAGATTTTGTGAATCAATGTGGTTTAGATAGTAATGCCAATATTCTTTTTGCAAATGGAACAGCTGGTGCTACTTATCAAATTTATAGATATGCAATTAATCCTGCAGGAAATGGAGCAACAACAACTTCAACCCTAACAAATGCGCTTTTAACTAGTATTCCTACTTATTTTGAAGCTTCACCATATACAGCAAATAATTTATTAGTTGGTTTAGCAAATGGTAGATTAATAAAAGTAATTCGTTCTAATGGTCCAACAACTGGGCCAGCGGGTAGTCAACCAGCTTATTCATCAATTGGTGATGCAAGTTGGGTAGGTACAATTTCTGATATTCGTTTTGGAGCATCAGACAATGAATTATTTGTTACTTTCCATAATCATGGAATTACTAGTGTATGGTATAGTTCTAACGGAGGTACTTCTTGGGTGAGTAAAGAAGGAGATTTACCAAACTTATCTGTAAAATGTATTTTGCAAAATCCAAACGCTACTAATGAAGTAATTGTTGGAACTAATTTAGGAGTGTGGTATACAGTTAATTTTAATGCTGCTTCACCAAATTGGCGTCGTGCAAATAATGGAATGAAAGATGTTCCTGTAT
Organism: Flavobacterium sp.; assembly: GCA_032118875.1. Lineage (GTDB taxonomy): Bacteria > Bacteroidota > Bacteroidia > Flavobacteriales > Flavobacteriaceae > Flavobacterium. Next base: position 5,210 of record JAULXA010000154.1, on the reverse strand, counting down.
TATCTTTTGATTATAGATCAGCAGATAGAGTAATTTTAGCTGCTACTTATGCTAGAGGTATGTGGACAGGAGAATTTTGGCAATGTGGAACTACAACAAAAACATGGGATGGAACAACTTGGTCTCCAGCAGGAGCGCCAACAAAACGTGATGCTGTTGTTTTTAACGGGAATTATACATCTACAGCTAGTTTAGATGCTTGTTCTGTAACAGTTAATGCAGGTGCTGCCGTAACTTTTGTTTCTGGTCATTCGTTGAGAGTTGGTGAAAATATTACAGTAAATGCTACAGGTTCTCTAACCATTAATAGCGGAGCAGCTTTAGTTCAATATACTAAACATGCCGTTAATACTGGAAATATTATAGTGAAACGTACTTCAACTAATATGGTTCGTAATGATTATACAGCTTGGTCTTCGCCAGTAGTAAATCAAAATTTATTAGCGTTTTCTCCAAATACGGTTGCAACACGTTTTTATCAATATTTATTTACTGGGACTACAACACCAACAGCTTATCAATCTGTAGTGCCATCAACAAATAGTTTTTCTTTGGCTAAAGGATACATGATACGTGTAGATAATAACTGGACTACTACTCCAGCGGCATTTAATGGACAATTTACAGGTGTTCCAAACAACGGAACTATAACTTATGCCGTGGGTCAAGGATACAATTTATTGGGTAATCCATACGCTTCACCAATTAGTGCTTACAGATTTTTAATTACGAATCCAAAGGTAAATACAGTATACTATTGGACACATACAGTAGCTGCGGTTGCTGGTGCGTTTCCACAAAATAATTATGCATCATATACTACTTTAGGAGGAACAGCTTCTGCTGCTGGTGGCGCAATTCCAAACGATAAAATCAATGTAGGTCAAGGTTTCTTTATTCAAGCAGCTGCAGCTTATACGGTTACTTTTGAAAATGAATTACGTGAAGATGCCTCTACAACTACTCAGTTTTTCAGGTCTTCAGATAATGATGCAGAAAAAAACAGAATTTGGTTAAATTTAAATGATGGTACGAAAAGCTACAATCAAATATTAGTAGGTTATACAGCCAATGCAACTGAAGGATTTGATAATAAAATTGATGGTAAAATGTTAGACACTTCTAAAACATCACTTTATAATTTAATCGAGAATAAAGAATATGTGATTCAAGGAAAAGGATTGCCTTTCTCTGATGAAGATGTTGTGAAATTAGGATTAAAAGTTACGGAAGCAAGTAATTTCGAAATTAACATTCAACAAGTGGATGGATTATTTGAAAACCAAGAGGTATTTGTAAAAGATAATTATACGAATGCGATTCACAACTTAAAAGAAGGTTCTTACTACTTTATTTCTCAAGTTGGAACATTTAATGATAGATTCGAATTGATCTACAAAAAACCAACAAAAGAAGTTGAAGTAGTTGCTACAAATTCAGTTGATGTTTTAGTGAAAAATAACGAATTATCGATTCAAACGTATCAATCTGCTATGGCAAGTATTGAAGTATATGATGTTTTAGGAAAAGTAGTTTTCACTAAAAACGGAATCAATAACAAGCAATTTAACACAAATCAAATCACAGCTTCAAATCAAGCTTTACTTGTGAAAATTCAATTAGAAAATGGAGAAGTAGTGGTGAAGAAAATCATCATGTAATCTTCAACAGATAAAAATAAAAAAGGGTTCCAATAATTTTGGAACCCTTTTTTTATGCTTTACTGATTTTGAAATAAATCTGTAAAATATTTATAGAATAACGGAATCGTTTCAATTCCTTTCATGTAATTGAAAATTCCATAATGTTCGTTTGGTGAGTGAATCGCATCGCTATCTAAACCAAATCCCATTAAAATGGTTTTGCTTTTTAATTCTTTCTCAAACAACGCTACAATCGGAATACTTCCTCCTGAACGAACTGGAATAGCAGCAACACCAAAAGATTCTGTATACGCTTTGTTAGCGGCTTGATATCCGATGCTGTCAATCGGAGTTACATAACCTTGTCCACCATGATGAGGTGTCACTTTTACCGTAACAGCACTTGGTGCGATAGATTCAAAGTGTTTTTGAAACAATTCTGTAATATTTTCCCAATCTTGATTCGGAACTAATCGCATAGAAATTTTCGCAAACGCTTTGCTAGCAATAACTGTTTTTGCACCTTCACCTGTATAACCACCCCAAATTCCATTAACGTCTAAAGTTGGACGAATTGAGTTTCTTTCATTTGTAGTATAACCCGCTTCACCAAACGTATCAGCAATGTTTAAGGCTTTTTTGTAATCCTCTTCAGAATACGGTCTTTTTGCCATTTCGGCTCTTTCTTCTAAAGATAATTCTTCCACACCATCATAAAAACCTGGAATCGTAATGTGATTGTTTTCATCATGTAACGAAGCAATCATTTTTGTTAAAACATTGATTGGATTCGCCACAGCTCCACCATATAAACCGGAATGTAAATCTCTGTTCGGACCAGTAACTTCCACTTCTACGTAGCTTAAACCACGTAAACCAGTTGTAATTGAAGGTTGTGTGTTAGAAATCATTCCCGTATCTGAAATTAAAATCACATCACAAGCTAATTTTTCTTGATTGCGTTCTACGAACCAACCTAAACTTTTTGAACCAACTTCTTCTTCACCTTCAATCATGAATTTCACGTTACAAGGCAAATTGTTATTCGCAATCATGTATTCGAAAGCTTTTACATGCATGTACATCTGACCTTTGTCGTCACAAGCACCACGAGCAAAAATGGCACCTTCTGGATGAATTTCTGTAGTTTTGATTACAGGTTCAAATGGAGGTGAAGTCCATAATTCAATTGGATCTGCTGGTTGCACATCATAATGACCATACACTAAAACAGTTGGTAAATTTGGATCAATTATTTTATGTCCGTATACGATTGGATAACCTGGTGTTTCGCACATTTCTACCACATCGCAACCTGCTTTTTCTAAACTTGTTTTTACCGCTTCGGCCGTGTTAATTACGTCTTGAGCATAAGCACTATCAGCACTTACAGAAGGCATTTTCAGTAATTCGATTAATTCTTTAATGAAACGTTCTTTATTTTCCTGAACGTATTGTTTTATGTTTTCCATGGTTGTTTTTTATAAAGTTCAAATATACGAATTCAATATCAATGGCAAAAATCAATATCAAAAAACAACCTCAAAAGCCTGATATAAAAATAATTGAACATTGAACATTGGAAATTGATAATTATTATTATCTTTGCACCCTTAATTAACCGAGGTCGAGTACCTCAAATTTAATCAATAAGATTATGTCAGTAAAAATTAGATTACAAAGACACGGTAAAAAACAAAGACCTTTTTACTGGGTTGTAGCTGCTGATGCACGCTCAAAAAGAGATGGTAAATACTTAGAAAAAATCGGTACTTACAATCCAAACACAAACCCTGCAACTATCGAATTAAACTTGGATAGCGCAGTGAAATGGTTGCACAATGGTGCTCAACCAACTGATACTGCAAAAGCAATTTTATCTTACAAAGGTGCTTTATTGAAACATCATTTAGATGGAGGAGTAAGAAAAGGTGCTTTAACTCAAGAACAAGCTGATGCTAAATTAGCAACTTGGTTAGAAGAAAAAGCTGGAAAAGTTGTTGCTAAAAAAGACGGTTTAAGCAAAGCTGATGCTACTGCTAAAGCTAATGCTTTAAAAGCGGAAACAGTTGCTAACGAAAAACGTATGGCTGCACAAGCTGATGCTGCAAAAGTTGAAGAAGTAGTTGAAGAAACTGCTGCTGAAGAAGTTGCTACAGAAGAAGTTGTTGAAGCTGCTGCTGAAGAAACTACAGAAGCTCCTGCTGCTGAAGAAACTAACGAAGAAAAAGAAGCTTAATATACTGCGATTATGCGTAAAGACGAATGTTTCTATTTAGGCAAAATCGCTAAAAAATTTAGTTTCAAAGGAGAAGTTCTTATCTTTTTAGATACGGACGAACCTGAACTTTATCAAAATTTGGAATCAGTTTTTATTGAATACAATAAAAATCTGGTTCCATTTTTTATTGTCAAATCTTCCATTCATAGAGATAAATTCCTTAGAGTTAAATTTGAAGATGTTGATACGGAACTTGAAGCCGACAACATGAAAAATTTAGAAGTGTATTTACCTATGTCTTTGTTACCAAAATTAGAAGGTAACAAATTTTATTATCACGAAATTATTGGCTTTAAAGTTATCGATCAACGTTTAGGCGATATCGGAACAGTTCATGCTATTTTGGATAATGCCGCACAACCTATTTTTGAAATTTTCAAAGGTCAAAAACAAATTTTAGTCCCAATGATTGATTCTTTTATTATTGAAGTCAATAGAAAAGATAAAGAATTGGTTTTAGACACGCCAATTGGTTTAGTGGATTTGTATTTGGAATAGAAAATTTCCACATTCAAAATTCGTTACTCAACATTCAACCTTCATTTTATGTTCAAGTTTAAACAATTCACCATTCAGCAGGAAAAAGCTGCCATGAAAGTGGGAACAGATGGCGTTTTATTAGGCGCTTGGACACCCTTAATCAACAATCCTTACAATATACTTGATATTGGAGCTGGAACAGGCTTAATTTCGCTTATGCTAGCACAAAGAAGTTATGCGGAACAAATTGATGCGATTGAAATTGAAGAAAATGCGTTTGAAGAATGTGTAGATAATTTTGAAAACTCACCTTGGGGCGATAGGTTATTTTGTTATCATGCCGGTTTAGATGAGTTTGTAGAAGAATTGCAAGAAATTGACGAAGAAACAGACGAGTTTGAAATGGTAGAACAATATGATGTTATTGTTTCCAATCCACCTTTTTATTCAGAAGATTATAAAACACCAGATGAAGCCCGTGATTTAGCTCGATTTGCAGATGCCCTTCCTTTTGAAGACTTAGTAGAAGCGGCTTATTTGTTATTGTCTGAAAATGGAATTTTCTCGGTAATTATTCCTTATGCTGCCGAAGAAAATTTCATCGCTTTAGCGGAACAATCTTTATTATATCCTTTAAAAATTACACGTGTAAAAGGCACACCAACTTCAGAATTTAAAAGGAGTTTATTGGCATTTACTCGAATTGAACAAACGCCAGTTATGGATGAATTAGTCATTGAAACCGCACGTCATCAATACACTCCAGAATATATAGAGTTAACTAAAGAGTTTTATTTGAAGATGTA
>JAULXA010000153.1:0-3125 GCA_032118875.1 Flavobacterium sp. | reverse complement strand
ATTTGTTACCTTTAGATCACGCGTCAATCGTTATTAGAGCATTACCAAACGGAAAAAGAGAATTGTTGTTAAAAAATGATTAAAATAGGAACTCAGATTTAGCAGATTAAAACTGATAAACGCTGAGTTTGTTTTTTTTTTATTTTTTCAAAAACTTCTTAAGAACTTTATAACTATACATTTGTCATATTTGAGAAAATTACTTAATTTGGCTACAAATTCGAAATAACCATGTCTACCTATTCTCCATTTTCAGCCAAACAATTACTTCCTCAAGAAGAAAAATTGGAAATTGCCAAACACAAAAGTGAATTGTTTATTGGTATTCCAAAAGAGATTTCTTACCAAGAGCGTCGTATTTGTTTAACACCAGATGCTGTAAGTTCATTGGTAAGTCATGGACACCGCGTAATGGTAGAATGTGGAGCAGGAAAAAATGCGAGTTTTTCAGATAAAGATTATTCGGACGCTGGAGCTGAAGTGACTCACGATACGAAGAAGATTTTTTCTTGTCCGATTATTTTAAAGGTCGAACCACCAACTTTGGAAGAAATTGATATGATGAATATAGAAGCAATTCTTATTTCAGCGATTCAATTAAAAACTCAAAAAAAGGAATATTTCGAAGCCATTACCAAAAAGAAAATTACATCCTTAGCTTTCGAATTCATTAAAGATAGCGATGGTTCTTATCCAGCAGTGAAATCGTTAAGTGAAATTGCAGGAACGGCATCGGTTTTAATTGCAGCAGAATTAATGATTAATAATAATGACGGAAAAGGGTTGCTTTTTGGAAATATCACTGGAGTTCCACCAACCGAAGTTGTTATTTTAGGTGCTGGGACTGTCGCAGAATATGCCGTAAGAACTGCTTTAAGCTTAGGTGCGAATGTAAAAGTTTTTGATAATTCCATTACGAAATTACGCCGATTACAAAATACATTAAACCAACGAATTTTCACATCTACTATTCACGATAAAGCACTTTTAAAAGCAATTCGTCGTTGCGACGTGGCTATTGGTGCGCTTCGTGGCAAAAACAGAACACCAATTGTAGTTACCGAATCTATGGTAGATCACATGAAAAAAGGTGCTGTAATTGTAGATGTAAGTATTGATACTGGTGGTTGTTTTGAAACTTCAGAAATTACCACACATGAAAATCCGACTTTCATAAAAAGTAACGTTATACATTATTGTGTACCAAATATTCCTTCGCGTTATTCTAAAACAGCGAGTATTTCTATTAGTAATATTATTTCACCTATTCTGATTCAAATTGCAGAAGATGGCGGAATTGAAGCGGCTATTCGTTGCAACAAAGGATTAAAGAACGGGATTTACTTCTACCACGGAATTTTAACCAACAAACCAATTGCCGATTGGTTTAATTTAGAACACAGAGATATTAACCTAATTGTGTTTTAAAATTCTATTCTTTTTAATAATTACTTCTTTCTACTTGATTTTTTCACAAATTGATAGCCTCAATTTGTAGCTTTTTATGCTATATTTTTAACATCTATTGCTATTATAGGTGCGCTTTTTTTGTAAGAAAAAATATTTTCAATCAAATATCAATAAAACAGTATTCATTTTTGCGTAATTTCATACATAATTCAACTATATGCTTTAAAAAATATGAATTTAATATTTTATAAAGAGACAAAATTAATAAATCGCAAAATTTAAAGTCAATTTTTATTAAATTAATAAAAAAAAAATATCATTAAAATACGCTAAAATGTTATTTTTTTACTTTTTTATTGAATTATATTTAAAAATTACACTTTTTCTTTGAAATTAAAATCCTTACATTTAATATTGCATAACTAATTAACCAATTAAATAAATTTTATGAAAAAAATTGTTTTATCACTTGCTATTGTAAGTATGCTTTTTTCTTGTAACAAACAAGAAGACACTATTAGTACTGATGGGAATTTAACAGAAAATGTTGGAAGAAGAGGATGTTTCTCTGACGAACATTTAAAAGCACAACTTGCTTCTGATCCTAGCTTAGCAAGAAGAATGGAAGAGTTTGAATTAAAGTCTGCTGAAGCAATTGCTCAAGGTAGAATTGTAAACGGTGTTATAGAACTTCCTGTTGTAGTAAATGTATTATACAGAACTACTGCTGAAAACATTTCTTTAGCTCAAATTCAATCTCAAATTGACGTATTAAACAAAGATTTTAATGCAACAAATTCAGATTACAATACTGCAAACAATCCATACAGCAGCGTTAGAGCTAATGTTGGAATTCGTTTCGTTTTAGACCAAGTTATCAGAAAATCTACTACTAAGACTTCTTGGGGAACTAATGACGCAATGAAAAAATCTACTATGGGAGGTTTAAATCCTACTTCACCAACTACAAAACTTAACTTTTGGGTTTGTACTATAGGTGGTGGAATTTTAGGTTACGCTCAGTTTCCTGGTGGTTCATCTGCAACTGACGGAGTTGTTTGTGATGGAAAATATGTTGGTACAACTGGAACAGCAACTTACCCATTTAACTTAGGTAGAACTGCAACTCACGAAGTAGGTCACTGGATGAATTTACGTCATATTTGGGGTGATGCAACTTGTGGTTCAGATTTAGTTTCTGATACTCCAGTTCATAACACATCAAATTACGGAGTTCCTGCAGTTGGTCACAGAAGTACTTGTTCTGGTACGCCATTAGAAATGTACATGAACTACATGGACTACACTGATGACAGAGGAATGTACATGTTCTCTAACGGACAAAAATCTAGAATATTAGCAATTTTTGCTGTTGGTGGTTCTAGAGCTTCTTTCAGATAGTATTTTAATAAAATATAATTAATAAATTAATCCCGAATAGTTGAAAAGCTATTCGGGATTTTTTAAATTTAAAAAAAATAACAATGATAAAATCGAAAGACATTTCTAACGCTTTGCTTAGAACTATATTCATTCTTTAAGGAATTGCAGGAACTACTACTCACGAAAATCCGACTTTCATAAAAAAGTAACGTGATACATTATTTTATGCTAAATATCCCTTCTCGTTATTCTAAAACAGCAAGTATTTCTATTAGTAATTTTATTTCTCCAATATTAATTCAAATTGCAGAAGATGACGGAATTGAAGGATC
>JAULXA010000152.1:7485-10586 GCA_032118875.1 Flavobacterium sp. | reverse complement strand
ATGAACCAAGAATCTAATGGATAATATAAAATTGGTTTGTCTGTTCTCCAACAATGTGGATAACTGTGCACGTATTTTTCAACTTTGAAAGCTTTGTTTTCTTCTTTTAATTGGATGGCGATTTCAACATCTGCAGAACGTTCTGGTGCTTCTCCATCATTATAATATTCGTTCTTGACATATTTCCCAGAATATTCTCCTAAATTTTGGATAAATTTTCCTTGTAAATCTACTAAAGGAACTGCATTTCCATTTTCGTCTAAAACTAACATTGGTGGTACTTCTGGCGTAGCTTCTTTGGCTACTTTCGCATCATCCGCTCCAAAAGTTGGGGCAGTGTGTACAATTCCAGTTCCATCTTCCGTTGTAACGAAATCTCCAGAAATTACTCTAAATGCATTTTCTGAATTTTCAAATGGTAAAGCTAATGGCATTAATTGTTCGTAACGAATTCCGACTAAATCAGCACCTTTGCATTCGGTTACGATTTGGTATGGTATGTTTTTATCACCTTCTTTAAAGTTTTCGAAATCAACAGGTTCAGTTGAAGCAAAAAATCCTTTTCCGAATTGTTTTCCAACTAAATTCTTAGCTAAAATTACTTTTACTGGTCGGAAGGTATATTGATTGAACGTTTCAACTAAAACATATTCGATTTTTGGACCAACCGTTAAAGCCGTGTTACTTGGTAATGTCCAAGGAGTTGTTGTCCAAGCTAAGATATGAACCTCTCCAAAGTTTTGTAAGAAACTTGGTAATGTTTCATTTATAGTTTTGAATTGCGCTACAACAGTCGTATCTGTTACATCACGATATGAACCAGGTTGATTCACTTCATGTGAAGACAAACCTGTTCCCGCTTTTGGCGAATACGGTTGAATCGTGTAGCCTTTGTATAATAAGTCTTTGTTGTAAATTTGTTTTAGCAACCACCAAACCGATTCCATGTATTTCGATTTGTAGGTCACGTATGGATCTTCCATATCTACCCAATACCCCATTTTTTCGGTTAGGTCATTCCACACGTCTGTATAACGCATCACGGTTTTTTTACACGCTTCGTTGTATTCTGTAATGGAGATGGTTTTACCGATATCTTCTTTGGTGATGCCTAGTTCTTTTTCAGTACCTAATTCTACTGGTAAACCGTGCGTATCCCAACCTGCTTTACGCTTTACTTGGAAACCTTTTTGAGTTTTATAACGGCAAAAAATATCTTTAATCGCACGCGCCATTACGTGGTGAATTCCAGGTAATCCGTTTGCAGAAGGTGGTCCTTCAAAAAACACATACGGTTGGTTTCCTTCACGAGTGGTTACACTTTTTTCAAAGATGTTGTTTTTTTTCCAAAAATCAAGAACTTCTGATGCTACTGTTGGTAAGTCAAGTCCTTTGTATTCAGTAAATTTTGTGCTCATTTTGTCGCTTTCTAAAATCAATTTGCGAAAGTAATGATAATAAGTAAAAAGGCAAAAGTAAAAAGGTAAAAGTTGCTTATATCGCAATAAAAAAAACCATCACTTTTTGTATAAGTAATGGTTTTTAAAAATTTTGTTGTGTGAAATATTTCTTCTTGACTATTTCCATTTTAATTTCTGATATTAATTACGATCCATTTTGCTAACGCTCCATCATAAACTAACTCAATAGTTCCGACACCTGAGGTCGCTGTTGCTGACCCTAAAGTATCAATATGATTAGCCGGAATGGAGGAACTCATATTGTTAATTGTAAGATTTACTCCGCTAGAATTATAAATAATTATGTGTCTTCCATCTGTTCCGCCAGAAATACCAGAAATGGTATAATTATGTGCGGCAGCTAATCTAAAAATAACTACATCCGTATTAGCGCCACTTAAGTCGTAATTCATATTATCAAAAACTTGGTTTGGAGCTGTTGTTGTGATTGGAATGTTAGCAATTTTATACTTTGTTGGAGTACCCGTACCAGAAGCGGTTAGCTCGTTGTTTTTTAATAATAACCCTTCCCCTACTTTTATTGAGGTTACGTCGCCTTGTGCGCAATTTCCCAACAAGTTCTCGGAAGTAGTTGTATTGTTTGTATTTGATACACGTAAATTTCCTTGTACGTGTAAAGTTGCTTGAGGATTAGTAGTTCCAATACCAACTTGTGCAAAATTGAATTGTGTGAAAAGTAATAAAATGATGCAAGGGGCTGTTAGGTTGTATTTTTTTGTCATAATCTTTGTTTTTTAACGTTTAGATTATGAAATTAATTATATTTTGTTAAAATTTAATTAATTATACGATACAAAGCACTTAAAATAGTTAAAATTCAGCATTGGTGGTTAAAAAGTTGATAAAAATCGACAAAACACATTCAACGTGTTATTTTTCATTGTTTTAACACAAAAAAAACATCCAATTGAAGTTGGATGTCTAAAATTATTGAATATATTTTCTAGATAATATTTTACCAGAGCTCAAAAACACCTTTATTAACAAGGTTTGTGTTTGATTGGATAATTTAGTAGTTCGAAAAACATTTAGATTTATATTTTTAAAATCATATAATTTTCTTCCTAAAACATCAAAAAACACTATTTCTTTAATGTTTTCATTGGAAGATTTTATTACCATTTCATTAGAATCCGAAAAAACCAAAACCGTACTTTCCTCTTCAATAGCTAATACATCATTTTTGTAAACGATTTCAAATCTGTCTTTAAAATCACCAACTTGAGAAGTAAAACTATATGGACTTTGTTTGATATCGTGAATAGTATTGGTGTAATTATCTTTCAAATAGATGTTTTGACTTTCAAATAATCCATCTGCTTTTTCAAATGAGATAGAATACGTTCCGCTTTGATTAATTTTTAAACCCAAAGGCACCACATCAGTATCAGTAAAAGGTAATTCACGACCTTGAATGACATATTTCTGATTATTGATTTGATTATACAGAAGTGATTGAGAATCGTTTAAAACTAAACCATCAGAAGCATCTATAGAATTAGATGCGCTATCGGTGTAGCCTAATAAAATTTGATTGTAGTTATTGCTAGCGTCGTTTAGGTTGAGCCAAATTCGGTGTTTTTCTTCCGTAGAATTGACTTTAAAGAATTGTGGACTTGC
>JAULXA010000152.1:0-7475 GCA_032118875.1 Flavobacterium sp. | reverse complement strand
CGTTGCGTGTTATTAAAAGTAGCAGTTCCACCAGAAGCTGTGTTTACGAAAAACCCTTGTCCAACTTGAATATAATCTAAAGGAATGGCTCCGCCAGCTGCAGAAGCTACTCCGCCTAAATTGGTAAAAGCAGCATAATTATTAGCTAAATACGAACCTGCAACAGCCGCTGCAGTATGTGTCCAATAGTAAAGGGTATTAATATTCGAATTATTCGCTAAAAATACTCTTGCGTTTAAAGGTGATGGATACGGATTCCCTAATAAATTATAACCGATTCCTAACACTTGAGAAACATTTCCGTTAAACGGTACGCCATTAAATTCGCCATTAAAAATAGCCGGAATTGATGGCGACCAAGTATTATCTACACGAATCATGTATCCTTTTCCTTGTGCAAAATTAGTAGTTGGCGCAATGGCTTGATAAGCTGTTGCTGTTGTGGAACCCGTTGAAAGATATTCGTAAAATCGTGTTGGTAACGTATTTGGAGAAAATGCTTGCAATTGCTGATTAATTACTGGCGATGCCCAAGCCGTATAATCTTGTCGGATTTGAGGTGTAGAATTTCTCTTTATTTTGATAGTTCCAGTATTAGCGCTAGAATTAATTTGTAGTAAACTCGCGTTGTTTTCAAACGTTAAACTCGCACCAACTGCAACAACAACAGCATTAGTAACCTCTAATGTATGATTGGTGTTGAAAACCACATTAGCATTTCCATTTACATTAACACGACACGCTTCTACAATTCCTGTTGAAGAATAATCTCCTGTGAAATTAACCTCTTTACTACTTGATGGTTGTCCATTACTCCATAACGTTCCGTTCCAAGTTGTAGATAAATTTCCGCAAGGCAAAACCAAATTGATTGTATAATCTTCTACTTCATACAAATTAGAACCATGAATTGCATTGCAATGAATTGTTGGTGTGGCAGAATTTAAACATACTACTCTCATTCTAGTAGTTCCAATGTTGATTGAATTAGGAACTGTGAAATTCAATGTTGTAGAAGTGGTATTTCCACCAACTAAAACAGAAGTAAAAGCAACTCTTTCTCCAGAATCTCCAAAATCTCCATTTCTATTATAATCAATCCAAACCGAAAAACCACAATTTCTAGAATTTGGTGATATTGAAGGTTTTGAAATTATTAAACTATAAGATGTTCCTGCTGTTAAACTTGTATTGATTCCAGTAAAATCAGAATAAACACTATTTCCGGAAGGATTATTTATTGTGTTTAATTGTACATTTGTCATGTAATTATTTGTAGGTAAAGTACTTCCAGTAACAGGACAATAACCAGAACCCGTAGTGAAATTAACTGATGAGGAATATGCAGAAACATTTTCCAAACACACTCTTCTAATTTGAGTTTCATAATTGGTGTTAGGCAACAAATCCGTAATTACAATCGAATTAGAAAGACTTGTAACATGTGTCCAATTTAAAGATCCAATTGGTCTGTATCTTATTTCTACCGTTGCTAAATTAGGGTTGTTCCATTGTAATGTTGCCGAAGTATTTGTTACGGTTGGAACAGCTAATCCAGTTGGCACAATAAAAGCTGGATTGTTATTTACGGTCACGGTTGCAGAACAATAGCTTTCTCCACCCTGATTATCAACCACTGTTAAATAAACGGTTTGTGGTGTGCCAACGTGCGAACAATTAAACGTATTTTTATCTAAAACATACGAAACAATTGTACCATCATCTGTAGAATTATTATTGACCTGACTTGCTAATATCGTAACCGAACCATTTATATCTAAAACAGCGTTTACATTTTGGCAATTCGCAGTTGGTGGGCTCACAACAGTTGGACCTGTGTATTGAATTTTTACAATAACTCCTGGGTTTACAATAGTTACTGCCGTTGAGCCGGAAGGTCCGGAAGTACTTCCAGAATTATCAGTTATCGCATAAATAGTAACGCCATCTGGATCAAGAGCTACATCTCGATATCTATCATTGGAAGAATGAAAAATTTCATACGTATCACCAACTATAGAATTCCCATCTGGAGCTAATTTTGCTCTATAAATAGTTCCTTTTTTTAAGGTTGGAATTAATAATGATCTTCCCCAGTTTGGAATTTTATTTAATTCATAAATATCAAGACTTGCTGGCGCTACTGTTGGCCAACCCAAAAAACCTCCAGTAGGAACCACCGAAACCGTACTATTATAGGTGCCAATTGGAGCCATAAAATTCGTTGGAGGTCCGTTTGGATAAGAATTATATTCGGTTAATGGTGTTACACCAGCTGCGCAAACATCATCTGAAAAACTTCCAGCATTACAGGGTGAAGCTGTGCTCCAATTACAATACGTATAAGCCATATTATCATAATAACCTGCTAATTGAGGCCAACCATAATTTTTTGCTGGAATAATTTTATTCAATTCATCATCCACTTTGGCACCGTGTTCTGACGAAAAAAGCGTTCCGTCTTGAGCAAAAACAAGTCCTTGTGGATTTCTATGTCCATATGTATACACGTGACTTTTAATTCCCGCTAAAGTTGGGTTGTCTGTTGGGATGGTTCCATCGGTATTGATTCGTAAAATTTTTCCCGGATAATTGGCGTAATCAGATGTGGATGTGGGTAAGTTTTGCGCTAAAATAGGTGAACATGCATTTGCAAATTGATTGTTTCCTTGGTCTCCAAACGTGTAATATAATTTTAAATCGGGTCCAAAAATTAATCTTCCCGAATTATGGTCGTTACTAGCTGGCATTCCTTGAAGTAGTGTTAATTCGCTTCCTAAAGTTTTAGTAGCGTTATTAAATGTGAAGCGAGAAATTCTTAATTTTCTTCCGCTACTATTATAGGTATAAGCAATAAAAACATAATTATTGGTTGTAGTAGTCACATTCGCGTAAAGCGCTGGATGAATAGCCATTCCTAAAAGCCCATCTTGTCCGGCAGTTTGAGAAACTTGAGCAGATAAATCAATCATCGTAGAAATAACACCATTTGCTTTATTTATCCGAACCACTTTTTTTCCAACTCTTTCCGTAATCCATAAAAAACCATCCGGTCCGTATATGATTTCCGTTGGAAAATTTAAAGCATTATTTGGAGTTAAATTAGTAACTGTCCAATTTGGACCACTAGTAACAGGTATTTGAGCAAAATTGTAACTTGTGACAATCACAAAGAAAAAGAAGTAGATTTTTTTCATAGACGCAGGAATTATATGAAGAAAAAGTGATGTTCGCTTAAATCTAAGATACTTAGTTATAAACTCCGAAATAAAGTTACTTCTTTTTTTTAATTTGTCAACAAAAATTTATTTTATTTAAAGTTATTTCACAAAAAACATAAAAAACATAAATTTTATTCAAATTTTTTGGTTTTTATTTATAAATAGTGTTTTTTTTGTTAAGAATTATTTAACTAAATATTTCCTTTAAAACTTCTAAAGAATTTGGTTTTTTAAAACCATGTAAATGAATGGAATAATACTCTAAAAGAATTTTAAGGAGTACTTGTCTTTCTTCTTTGTGAAAGTTTTTTTGCGTGTCTTCAAATTTTAAATGGATTAATTTCTTCAATAAAAGTGTTTCGTGTTCATTTAAACAACTTGTGCCTTGAAGTGGAGAAAACACACCATCAATCATTTCAAAGTAATTCGCTTCTGTTTCTTGCATTTGAGGATAGAAACCTAAAAACTTCGTTAATTGTAATAGAAAAATCAGATGAAAATTAGAAATAGAATCATGTGTATCCAACCACATTAAAGAAGTTTCTAAAAATGAAAACAGCGTTTCGTTTTTCTCTTCTTCGAAAATACTATTGTGCAATACTTCCGACAGAAAAAGAACCATCGAGCTTTTTACAATATCTGTATTTATGTTTTGGTAATTATAGGCAATTTTAACTTCTTTAAAATGTTCTAAAGTGCCTTTGTTTTTATGATTGGCTTCTATTTCTAGAATATTCAATGGTTGGAAATAAGCTATTTTCTGATTCGATTTTTTAGAAGAAAAAGCACTTTGTATAAAGTACGATTTCAATCCATCAGATTGTGTAAAGCATTTTACAATTAAACTTTTTTCTTGAAACTTAATAGCGCTTAAAACAATCGCTTGTGTTTTAATTTGCATTATCTAATTACCATTATTTTTTTCACGGTCGTTTCAGCCGCGTCTTTTGAGGTTACAAAAACCATATACACACCGGAAGCGACTTTGTATTTACCAAAAGCGGTAGTATCCCATTCCACAGTTCCGCCAGAAGAAGTGGTTTCAAAAACTAAATTTCCTTCTATATCGGTAATTTTAAGATTTACTTTATCCATTAACCCGGAAATTTTTACGGTTCCAGAATATCCTGGTCGGACTGGATTTGGATAAGCATATACGTTATCTAAAGTTTCATCACCTTTTGTAGAAGTCCCTAAATAAGAAACCATGCCTTTATCTGTAGCAAAAAAAACTTCTCCAGAAACCTCATCAATCTCAATATCTAAAACGTTATTACTTGGTAATGGTGAGTTTTCTTTTGTAAATCTTCGTAATGTAGTTTGCCCATTCGGACTCACTTGAAACACACCAGCATCTGCAATAGCTACCCATTTATTATTGGAACCATCTACTTTAATGTCTTGAATTACTTGCTGATAAAATAATTCTTGCGCTAAATCGCCTTCTTGAATGACAATGTTTGTTGAGGTCAGTTCCGTTTCGGTAACAAATCTGTCCACACTATTTATAACTCGTAAACCTGTAAAAGTACCAATCCACAATTGATTTCGGTTATCCACAGCTACGCAACGCACGTCATTACTAGGTAAATTCCCGTTTTCTTGGTTAATGACAATGAACTTGTTATTGTATTTTTCGTTAAAAGCAATCACACCGCGACCATAAGTCGCAATCCATTTTGTGCTGTTTTTATCAATATCTATATTTCCATAATGAGCATAATCTGGACTTTGAACAACCGCACTTAAATCATAAGATTGCCAAGTGTTATTACTTCTTAATACTCTCAAACCTCTATTAACTAAGGCATTTGTTAACCATAAATCGCCATCTTTATCATATTTCATTCCATTTATTCTTACCGAAACATAGCCAGGAATCCAAACGATTGATTCTAAAAAATTGGTTTGATTGTATAATACCGCATTTGTTTTCTCAGTAAACTTCAACAAACCACTATGACCAGAAGCTACAAAAACTTCAGTTGCATTTCT
Source organism: Flavobacterium sp. (assembly GCA_032118875.1). Taxonomy (GTDB): domain Bacteria; phylum Bacteroidota; class Bacteroidia; order Flavobacteriales; family Flavobacteriaceae; genus Flavobacterium. The sequence goes on along the minus strand of JAULXA010000152.1, from coordinate 2,259 downwards.
TGGGTTTTGAACAATAGCAGCTAAAGAAACCGCATTTTGAACTTCAGATGAAGGAATTTTACTCCAACCATTGTTTGTATTAAAAATACTAATTCCTTGAAGTTTCATGTTTGGTGTATACGTTCTGTCGTAACTTCCATGTGTTAACCATAAATCGTTGGTGGTTTTTGTTACCTTAAACGCGTAATCTTCAATTGGTCCGTTTGGGGAAATATTTATAAATTCAGTCGGATTAACAATAGTGGTTTCGAACAAACCGCTTTTTGTTGTACCAATATATAATTTGTCATTTTTGGTAATCGCAGAGGTAAAAGAATCTGGAAAACTTGGAATTGTAAATACATTACTAATTAAAATAAAACTAGGATCATAAACTAAAATTTGAGATCTGTTACTTATAGTTAAATAGTTAGTATCTGTTCTAAGTTTTAAACCGAAAGAAACCTGTTGAGAAAATTGTTGTGGTACGTTCCCTAAAAACTTATAAGTAAACCCGTCAGTATTCATCGCTATTAATTGATCGCTAAATGTTACAATACTTAACCAATTTGAAGCATTGAAAACAGACCATTGAGAATAATCATATAAAAAAGGATTGCTTAATGTAGCTTTTTTTATTCCTTGTGTTCGGGTGACAGCAAAAATTTCACCATTGAAAACGGTAGTTTGTAAAACATCTAAAAACTCACCTGAAGCACCAATATAAAAATTACTTTCTATTTCGAAATCAGACAATTTAATAACGGTGATTCCGTACTGAGTGGACACGTAAACTTTCCCGTTAAACTCGTAAAAATCGTTAATTTTTTTAGCATTTGCTGGAACCGGAACATCCGTAATTATATCTACTTTGTCTAAAGTAGTTCCATCCGGTTTTATTAAAACAATTAAACCATTTTTATTACCAATTAAAGTATGATTGTTTGAAGTTTGAAGAATCGCAGTAATTTCATCAGGTTTTACATCGTTAACCGAAGTAAAAGTGGTTAAAATATTGGAAGTGACGTCTTTGTTAAATACAGAATTTTTGGTACTAGAATATACTTTACTATCTGAAATACATACATCTGTAATTTCATTAAACGAGAAATATCCTTTCCATAATTTCTGCTGCGAAAAAGAAAATAGCGTAAAGCTTAAAAACAAAAAGGAAAGAATCTTTCTCATAAATAACAAATCGTTTGAACTACAAATATACAATAAACGTAAATATCTGAATTTTATTGAGTTTATGCACCAATAACTTGTACTAAATATTGAAGTTTTTCAAAATCTAATTGCATGTTCGCGTCGGAAGTTGGCATATATCTTGCCTTTTCACAACTTTGAAGCAAACCAATAAAATCAGTTGTGTGTTCTGGAGAAACCTTATTTTCTTGAAATTTTTGAATGATATTTTCTTTGTTGAAATCCGCTTTTTCTAATGCGAATTTATGTTCTAAAAACTCCGCAATTTTCACTTCCATTTTCTGATAAAACAATTCTTTATTGGAAATAAAATCTTGAATTTCATTTACTGAAAACTCTTTTTTAATTGGTTGACTTTCAACAACAACAACTTCTTCAACTGGTTTTTTGTTTCTTTTCAAAGTAAAAAACAACAACGCTAATCCGGCTACTGAAACCGCTCCAATGAAATGCATAAACGTGAATTCGAAACCAGAATTTGTTTCTTCTTTATGTTCATTTGCATCAGGTTTTGCTTTTGAAACGGAAGTCAAATTGGCTTGATTCTCGCCTTGTAATACATTTAAATCAACAGCATCAGAAGAAATGGTTTTATACGATTTAGATTGCACATCGAAAAATGAAAACAGTTGTGGTTTTAGTTTGAAATTTCCTTTTTCTTGAGGAATTACGGTATAACTATCCATAATTTTACCTGAAATTCCTTTCATGTTTTCACTGATAAATTCTTGGTGTTTCGGTTCGTACACTTCAAAATTAGAAGGCAAATTGGGTTTTGGAATTTCGAATAATTTTAGATTCCCATTTCCAGAAACAATCAAATCTAATTGTAACGATTCTCCGGATTTTAATTCGTTTTTTTGAACGTTTACATTGAATTCAAATTTACCAACTGCGCCCGTAAAATTATCTGGTTTTCCTTTTTCAGGTAAGCTATTTACTTGAATGTATTTTGTGTTAGAAACGATTTCTCTTCTCGCCACACTATATTCTGGTTCGCCAAAAAAATCAAAATCTCCTGTTGGATAATTGATGTTTAAATCTAAAGTAATTGGCGTAATTTCTAATTTT
>JAULXA010000151.1:0-3799 GCA_032118875.1 Flavobacterium sp. | reverse complement strand
TTAAACGCAAATTTTTCTAACGAAAAAAATAATTTTGCCAAAACACCAATTGGAGGTGCTTTAAGATTTGATCCTACGAAACCTATTTACAATTTAGGTTCTCAATGGGGTGGTTATTATGAACACACTGCTGGTGGCTCTTTAAACGGGAATTTATTAAATGGAGGTAGAAATCCAATTGCTGAAGTTTTACAAAGCACAAATAATGGTAAAGTAAATCGCCTTTTAGGAAACTTTCAAATCGATTATAAAATGCACTTTTTACCTGAACTTAGAGCTGTTGTTAACTTAGGTTACGACTCATCAAAAGGTGAAGGAGTTAGTACAGTCGCTAAAAACGCGGCTGTTTCAGACGGAAATGGCGGAAGAGCATTATCTGATAAGTTTGGAGAAAAATCAGAATACAACTCTACATTTACAAATAAATTATTGGATGCCTATTTAGTTTATAACAAAACTTTTTCAAAACTTGATTTTGAAGGAACAGCTGGTTATTCTTACCAAAAATTTGAAGCGGAAAGATTTAGTTCAGGAAATATATTCAACCCGAATAGTGTGGCAGATGTAGATACAGCTACAGATAAAGTATTAATTGGTTTTTTCGCAAGAACAAATTTCACTTATAATGATAAGTATTTGTTAACCTTGACGTATAGAAGAGACGGAACTTCAGTTTTTATTAAAGAAAATCAATTTGGTAACTTCCCAGCAGCGTCATTTGCTTGGAAACTTAACAATGAGTTTTTTAAAGACAGTAAAACTATATCAGACTTAAAATTACGTTTAGGTTGGGGTATTTCTGGACAACAAGATTTAGGTAGAAATGATTATTTTCAACAACAATATATAAGTAGTCAAACAAATGGATCTCAATATACGTTTGGAAACACACCTATTGTAATTGGTTTACCTAAAGATTACAATACCAAATTAAAATGGGAAGAAACAACAACCTATAATGTTGGTTTAGATTACGGATTTTTCAACAATAGAATTTCAGGATCAATTGAAGGATATTATAAAATTTCTGATGATTTATTATTTAATGCACCCTTTCCTGATGGATCTAACTTTGCTAATAATGGCCCGCAAAACATCGGTAGTTTAGATATTAAAGGTGTGGAATTAAACTTAAATGCAGACATTGTTAAAAAACAAGACTTCACTTGGAATGTTAATTTCAATGCTTCAAAATTCGAAAGAAGAATTAAAGAACTTAAAACGGTGAACAATACTCCTACTGGAGGAATTGGCGGAGGAACTGGTGGTAATATTCAGGTTTTCTCTGAAGGATGGACACCAAACTCTTTTTACGTGTACAAACAACTATATAACACAGATGGGACTCCAATACAAGGTGCTTATAGTGATTTAAATGGTGATAACATCATCAATGAAAAAGACAAATATATTTACAAAAACACAGATCCAGATGTATTAATGGGCTTCCAATCTACAATGAATTACAAAAACATTGATTTCTCTTTTAACTTAAGAGCAAGTATTGGTAACAGAATGTATAACAATGTAAATTCTGCTAACGCTTATACTGGATTTTTAGTAGACAATGATGTTTTGGCAAATATTCCTTCTAGTACATTTGATACCAACTTCACCAATTCAGGAAATAATGTCATCTTTTCAGATCATTATATTGAAAATGCTTCCTTCTTAAAAATGGACAACGTTACTTTAGGATATACATTTCCAAAATGGTTAGAAGGTAAAGCTTCTGTTCGATTAAGTGCAGGGATACAGAATGCATTTGTAATTACTAAATATTCTGGTTTAGACCCAGAAGTATTTAATGGTATTGATAACACCATTTACCCTAGACAAAGACAAATTTTGTTTGGAGCGAATATTAAATTTTAAAAAGTATAATCATGAAAAAATATAAATTTTTATCGTTATTATCATTCGTAATTTTTACAGTAATTATCTCATGTACAGATGATTTAAATGTTGAACCAAAAGATGATGATATATTTTTAACAGACGCTTATTTTAGTTCACCAGCGTCATATAAGTCGGCTTTAGGTGGTGTATATGCTAATCTTTCTTTAACAGGATTATCTGGAGTTGGTTCTTCTAATATAACTGGTATTGATCCAGGAACTAGTCAATACGGGCGTTGCTTATGGTATTTACAAAACTTAACTACAGATGAAGTTATTTGGAGTTATGAAAACGACCCAGGAACAGCAGAGCTACAAAGAAACACTTGGACAGCAAGTAATCCTTTAATACTTGGAATGTATTCGAGAACAATGGCTCAAGTAACTTTTTGTAATGAATATTTAAGACAAACTACTACTGAAAAACTAAGCAGTAGAGGTGTTACTGATGCTTCTGTATTAGCGGACATTGCTTTATATAGAGAAGAAGTTAGAGCTTTACGAGCATATGCTTATTATAATATGATGGATTTGTTTGGAAAGGCTGCATTTACAACTGAAAATGATTTAGTAGATGCTGCAGGTCCAGAATATAACAGACAACAATTATTTAGTTTTATTGAAAGTGAACTATTAGATGTTGCTACAAACCTAAAAGCGCCAAGAACTAATGAATATGGAAGAGTGGACAAAGCTTTTGCATGGATGGTTTTAGCAAAAATCTATTTAAATGCAGAAGTGTACATCGGACAAAATAAATATGAGCAGTGTGCAACCATGTGCGAAAATGTTATTGGAGGTGGTTATATATTAGAAGATAATTATTTACACAATTTCACTGCAGATAATCATTTATCATCAGAAATGATTTTCTCCTTACAATCAGACGGAAATGTAACTCAAAACTATGGACCAACTACAGTAATGTGTAACGGTCAAGTGGGTTCAATTGAAAGTAATGGTTCTAGCTTCGGAGTTGGTGGTTGGGGAGGTGCTTTGCGTTTAAGAAAACAATTTGTACAAAAATTTAGTGCGTCTTCTTTTAACTCAGATGAAAGAAAAACAATTATTTCAGGAACTCGACCAATTGATATTTCTGACATTGCAATTCGATCACAAGGTTTTATTTTAGCAAAATATTCTAATATTTCTTCAACTGGTGTTGCAGGACCTAACCAAACATTCGTGGATACTGATTTTCCTTTATTCCGTTTATCTGATGCGTATTTAATGTATGCAGAATGTGCCAGAAGAGGTGCTCCTAATGCTAGTTTAGGTCAAGGTGTATTTTATATCAATTTATTAAGAGAAAGAGCTAATAATAGTTCCGTAAATAATATTGACGAAACTGCCATGACTTTAGATTTCCTAATAGACGAACGCTCAAGAGAATTACATTGGGAAGGACATAGAAGACAAGATTTAATTCGTTTCGGCAAATATGTTGGCGGAAGTTATAACTGGGCATGGAAAGGTAATGGAATTAATGGTATCGGAATTTCGAATCATTTACAACTTTTCCCAATACCTTCAAATAGCTTATCTGCAAACAGAAACTTAACTCAAAACACAGGTTATTAATCATTTTAATTTAATAGTTATGAAAAATATATTTAAATCCATTTTAACAATCGCATTAGTTACCTTTTTCTCTTCATGTGAAGATGAAAGTAATTTAGTGTATGTAGAACCTGCTGCTGCATCGTTCCAAATTATAACACCTACATCTGGTGACGCTGTTATCTTAAGCGAAAGTACTTTGTCAAACCCTGCAATTTCATTAACATGGGATCCAGCGCAATATAGTACACCAACAAGTGTAACCTATACCATTCAACTAGCTCCAAGTGGTTCTGATTTTTCAAATGCTCAAGATTTAACTTCAACCACCAATCGTAATG
>JAULXA010000150.1:0-2390 GCA_032118875.1 Flavobacterium sp. | reverse complement strand
TTGCGTAATTATTAGTAAAAAATTGGTTTATTTTGATGAATATTATGTTTTTTTTTTTCAAATAATCAATGAAAGTAAAACGTTTGACTTCGTCGAATTTCATTCCACGAAAGAACGGAAAAAATAATACAAATTTTTTAATTAATAATGTAACAGGGTTTCCAAGTAATTGTCTGAATTTTATATAATTATATTAAAAACTAGAAATTATGGATACTAAAGAATTGGAGAAATTACCAACTAAGGACGAAGAAATTGAAAAAGGAGCTGCTCATATTATGATTGAGTTAATAGAATACGAGCATAACACAACTGTTAGTAAGTCAATAATGAAAAAGACGACAGGATCAATAGATGCTATGGCATTTGAAAGTGGTGAAGGATTGAATGAAAAAATTTCTCCTTTCGATACTTTTGTGCAAATTATTGATGGCAGTGCAATTATTGTAATTGATGGTAAGGCTTCTGTACTTAAAACAGGTAATGGTATACTTATACCGGCACACAAGCCAAGTCATATTAAGCCAAATGGCAGATTTAAATTGATAATAACGGTTATTAAAAGCGGGTATGAATAGAAATCAACCCAATTCAAAAAAGTTGTTTTTTTTTGTATGAGTCTATTGCGCCAAATGTTTTGGAGTTACAGCGGGGAATAAATGAAATTGGTGCACGAGTTATAATTCTGTGCTAACGATTTTATTTATAATGCACATCTCTAAATTTACCATTTACAATACCGAATTGAATAACTTGATAAGAATCAACTGGTTTACCTTCAGCTGATGTTGCTGGTTTCCATTTTTGAGGCATTTTTTTTACTATTTCTAAAATTTGCGCTTCGAAAGTTGTCAATTCTCCTTCTCCTTCGTTCGCAATTATAAAGTTGCCAAGTTGCCCTTTACAATTTACTGCGAAACCAATTAAAATTCTGAAACTTTTCGAATGATTAAGTGGATTGGTCAAAAAATATTTTTTTAAGGCTTCATCACCTCCAAAATAAGTAGGATTCGAAAGTGGAAAGATTAAATCCATTCCAACTTTTTTTCGTAATTGTAAATCATCTACAGTGTATGAGATTTTTTTACTACAAGTTACAAATGGTTTTGTGTTTTGTGCAATGCCATATTGAGAAAGAAGTACAAATAAGAATAAGAGTTTTTTCATAGGTTTAGTTTTTATAAATTGCTAGTATCTTTTAAGTATTGACTATTAAATTCTACTTCTCAAATATATCATTTTTTCTGAAAATTACTACAAAAAAAAACTCTCAATTTCTTGAGAGTTTTTGTTATTTATCAATTGCGCCTAAAACGCGTTTCATAAAATCGTTTAGGGCAGTTTTTTTGTCTTTGCCTTCTTTTACCATTTTGTTCACTTCAATGGCGCCATACATATTTGAAATTAATTCGGCTATCACATCTAATTCTTCCTCTTTTAAAGATTCTAATTCGCAAAGATGTTCTAAAACGGCAATGGTTTCTACAATGTAATCCGCATCGTTTTCTTCAACAAATTGGTTTAAGTGTTTTATTACGGGTAATTTCATTTTTTGAGTTTAGAAGTTTATGTGGTTATGAGTTTAAAAGGGATTGTATAAAAAAGTTTAGAAATTTATATGGTTAATAGTTTAAAAGGGTTTGCGCATAATTGTTTAGAATCTTGTTAGTTAATACAATTAACACAAGCCATAAACACAATACCTTTTAACCTTTTAAACCAATAAACTCTTAAACTACCTCTGCTACTAATTCCGCTAAAACTTCAACTTTGTTGGTTTGCGTTTGGTTGACTAAAACGCCGTTTTTAAAAGCAGCGAATGTTGGTAAATTGTCTACATTGGCTAATTTTCTAGATTCTGGATATAGTTCAGCATCCACCATTAAAAAAGGAACGTTTTCGTTTTCTGAAGCCATTTTTTTGAATTTTGGTTTCATAATTCGGCAATTTCCACACCAAGAGGCTGAAAATTGCACTAAAACTACTTCGTTTGAAGCAATTACTTCTGCTAAATTATCTTTTTCTAATTCTAAGAACATAGTTTTTTAAAGTTTCTAAGTAACTAAGATTCTGAGTTACTAAGTTTGTTTTTGAATATATTAAAGGTTCTAAGTTTAAAATCTTAGCGACTTAGCAGCTTAGAACCTTTTTAAATCTTTTAAAATATTAGTTTTGGCTTAAATAAGCAGCAGTACTTAATCTATCAGCGTTCATGGCTTCTTTACCAGCTTCCCAGTTTGCAGGACAAACTTCACCTTTAGTTTGAATATGTGTGTAAGCATCAACCATACGTAAATATTCGTTTACGTTTCTACCTAATGGCATATCGTTAACACTTTCGTGGAAAATTTTACCTGTTTCGTCAATTAAATACGTTGCACGGAAAGTAA
>JAULXA010000149.1:0-2692 GCA_032118875.1 Flavobacterium sp. | reverse complement strand
TGCTTTTCGGATACCAATTTCACGTGTTCTTTCTGAAACGGAAACTAACATGATGTTCATTAAGGCAATCGTAGAACCAAAAATGGTAATCGCACCAATAGCAATCGCTGCAATGTTAATTACCGCTATGTTTTCCCCTAATTTTTGAATTAAATCATCACTTCTTTTAATTCCGAAATTGTCTTTTTCAACGGGATTTAATTTTCTAACACGACGCATAGTCAAAATAGCATTGTCTACACCTTCGTCTAATAATTGTTTGTTGCTAATTTTCACATCAATATCATAATTGATATTAGGTTGTGAAAAAATAGATCGTGCAATTTGAATGGGAACAATTACTCGTAAATCTTGATTATTACCAAATGTTGCTCCTTTTTCTTTTAATAAACCAATGACTTTAAATTTCGCTCCTCGAACTGAAATCGTTTTGTCAATTGGATTGATTCCTTCAAATAAACCATCTTTAAAATTGGCACCTACAACACAAACATAATTATTATTATCTACGTCAAATGAGTTGAAATTTCTACCAGCAGATAATTCGAAACCATTATTCGGAATAAAATTTTCATCGGAACCTAAAATCGTAATTTCTGGATCGGTTTTTTTATTATCAAATTTCACTTCCGCAGTTGCAGAAGCTGTGAAAGATAGGGAAGTAGCTGTAAATGGAAATTCAAATTTATCTTTGAAACTCTTGGCTTGCGGATAACTAATAATTGGATTTACTTTTTGTTCGCCATCATTTTGATTAATTTGTTCCGAAAAATCATATTGACTTATCGAAAAAGTATTCGCTCCCATAGAAGCAAAATTTCCAAACAAATTATTTTCTAACGCTTTGGTTAAGGTTAAAATTCCTACCAAAAAAGTAATTCCAATAACAATAATAAATACTGTTAAAAACGTACGTAAAGCCTGACTTCTAATAGAGTCGATAGCAATTCTTGTATTTTCTTTAAATAATCCAACCATGCTTATTTGTAGTTGATTTTATGTTTTTGTTACACCTTTTTAATTTTTTGTTGTTTCAAGTTTCAAGTTTCAGGTTTCAAGTTTTGTCCTTGTCATATAAAAGTAAGATATTTGCACCTCAATAATTGATAATTGGCAAATTGCCACATTGACGTATTACTATTATGGCTCAAAAACCAAGTATTCCTAAAGGAACTCGCGATTTTTCCTCTACAGAAGTAGCAAAAAGAAACTACATATTTTCTATCATAAAATCTAATTTTGAACAATTTGGCTTTCAACCAATTGAAACACCATCTTTTGAAAATTCGGATACCTTAATGGGGAAATATGGAGAAGAAGGTGATCGATTGATTTTTAAGATATTGAATTCTGGAGATTATTTGGATAAAGTTTCTGAAGAAGATTTAAGTGCTAAAAATAGTAAAAAAATAACCTCTTCTATTTCTGAAAAAGCCTTGCGATACGACTTAACCGTGCCATTTGCGCGTTATGTCGTACAACACCAAAATGAATTGGAATTTCCGTTTAAGCGTTACCAAATTCAACCCGTTTGGAGAGCAGATAGACCTCAAAAAGGACGTTTTAGAGAATTTTTTCAATGTGATGCGGATGTAGTGGGAAGTAATTCTCTTTGGCAAGAAGTGGAATTTGTACAATTATACGATACGATTTTTACCGCTTTAGGTTTAAAAGGCGTAAATATTAAAATTAACAACCGTAAAATATTATCAGGAATTGCTGAAGTGATTGGCGCTTCCGATAAATTAATTGATTTTACTGTTGCTTTAGATAAATTAGATAAAATTGGTGAAGACGGTGTGAAGAAAGAAATGCTTGAAAAAGGAATTTCGGAATCGGCTATTGAAAAAGTGCAACCTCTTTTCAACTTCACTGGAACTATCAATGAAAAAATTGAAAAATTAGCGACACTTTTAGCTGCTTCATCTGAAGGAACAAAAGGTGTAGAAGAATTACAATTCATCTGTAATGCGATTAACGAATTAGGTTTACAATCTGCAAATTTAGATTTAGATGTAACGTTAGCGCGAGGTTTAAATTATTATACAGGTGCGATTTATGAAGTCGGCGCGCCAAAAGGTGTAGCTATGGGTTCGATTGGTGGCGGTGGTCGTTATGACGATTTAACTGGTATTTTCGGATTGAAAAATATGAGTGGCGTAGGTATTTCTTTTGGATTAGATCGAATTTATTTGGTTTTGGAAGAATTAGGTTTGTTTCCTGAAACAGTAACCACAACTTCAAAAGCATTATTCATTAATTTCGGAGAAGCGGAAACGTTATTTTCTTTGAAAGCCATTTCTCACTTAAGACAAAACGGAATTAAAGTGGAAATGTATCCAGATGCGGCAAAAATGGCGAAACAATTTCAGTTTGCTGAGAAAAAAGGGATTCAATTTGCGGTTTTAGTTGGTGAAGAAGAAATCAAACAAAATCAGTTTAAAGTCAAAGATTTAGTTTCTGGTGAGCAAGTAACCGTTTCTTTAGAAGAATTAGTAGAAAAATTAAAATAAGATAACTTTGCGACTTAGTGCCTTTGTGGCTTAAAATTATGAAGAAATACTTTCAAGAATTCAAATACAACTTTAATTTAGCGATGCCAGTAATTTTAGGTATGGTTGGGCATACATTAGTTGGTGTAGTTGATAATATTTTTGTGGGACAATTAGGTTCTACAGAATTAGCAGCCGTT
>JAULXA010000148.1:0-2106 GCA_032118875.1 Flavobacterium sp. | reverse complement strand
CACCACCAGCAGGAGCACCACCACCAGCAGCAGGAGTACCACTTTCGAATTTTTGTGAAGCGATTTTAGCTACGTTAACTAAACCACTTGCGATTGCTATACCAGCAGCAATACCACCTCTAACAGGTGAACTTGGGTCTGGAATCGGAACAAACTGAGAAGCATAAGCACTTGTAGCGTTTTGATATGTTGTAATTAAAGCACTTGCAATACTTGCCGCCTTTTGAATTTGAAACGCACGTTTAGCCGCCTTTTCAGATTTTTTACCAAATAATTCAGTAATATTTGAAATTAACTCTAAACCTTGTTGAGCTGTTTTAACTTTAAAAGATTGTGATTGCTCTTCTAACTTTTGAGCGCGTACTGCCTGAGCTTCTAATATTTTTTGTTTATGTTCCGCTGCCTGTCTTTCAGCTTCTAACTCTTCATTAATAGCAACTTTTAATTGTATATTACTATCTCTTTTTATCTGTATTTTTTGAATTTCAAGATTTTTAAGAGTAATAATATTCTTTGAGTTATTTTCATGTGTTGCTTTCGCTATTTCATCTTGACGGGCTTGTTCAAGTATTGCAGTGTCTTTTCCGTATTTTTTAGCTAATTTAACTTGTTCGTCATATTTTCTATTTATATCGTCAATAGTTCTTTTAAAATCGTCTTTTAATAATTGTTCAGCTTCAAAATAAAATCTTTTTAGTTCTTCAAGTTCACTATCCCGAATTTGTTTTATTTTATCTTTTCTTTCCTTTGCAGCGGCTACCGCTTTATCTGTTCTTTCTTTTTCTGACGTAATTTGTAATATAGTTAAATCGTCTGAATTTTTCTTATTTTCTTTATATTGTTCGTTGGCAGCTTTTTTAGTTTCACTTAATGATTTTTCAAGTTTTTTAGCTCGTTCACTATCCGCATCGCCTGTGGCTTTTAACATTTTTATTTCTGCTTCGTAAGCTGCAATTTTTTCTTTTTGCATTTTAAGAATAGCACGACCCGATTTTAAAGCAGCTTGGAGTTTCTTCTCCTCCATTTCCTCGGTATTCTTACCAGCAGCCTGTGCCTTTCTAATTTCAAAGGATAGATTTTCATCTACGGCTTGCGCCTTTCTCTTTTCGGCAGCAATCTTTTTATTTAATTCTTTTTCAGTTGCATCGGTCTTTGCCTTTGCGTTGGCTTTCATTCTTGCCGTTTCTCGGTCATCAATAACACCAAAATATTCTAATGCTTTAACAACTCCGTAAATAGCACCAGCAAATAAAGCTAATGGTCCCGAAACCAACGCTAATAAACCAATTGATAAAACCTTTATTTTGGGTCCCAGTTTATCAAACCATTCATAGGCAGCTACAATAGCATTTTTAACTTTATCAAAATTTGCAACTAATAACCCAAGCGCCACAACAATAGCACCAATACCAGTTGAAATTAAAGCAATTCTAAATACTTTTAATGCCGTAGTACTTGCGCCAACAACAAAATTATAAGCAGCCGTTGCAGCAGTTAAAAGCGCTTGACCTATTGCAGTTGTTTTTAATACCGCACCTAATTGTATAAAAGCATCTTTGGCTTCAAAAACACCTTGAATACCTTGCGAAAGAGCCATTGCAGACTGTACTTTTAACATTGTTTCTTGTACAGCTTCACCTTCAACACCAACTAAACCTAATGCTCCTTCAAAAGCTTGGAACCCGTTTAATACACCGCCAATTGAAGCACTTAATGCATTAAATTTAGCATCGGGATTAAACGCATCTGTTAAAGATTTAGCATCCCCAATAGCATCTTTTAATTCAGCAGCTCTTTTAGCAGCGTTAATAGCAGCTTGCGAAGTTGCTCCAAACTTTTCACTTAATGCAGCAACCTCAGCTTGTGCTTCCCTTAACTGAGCCTTTAAACTCTTTTCGTTAGTTTGTATTTCTAACTCAATTACTCTTTTTTCTGCCATTGCGCTTTACTTTAAATTCTCTAAATGATTGTTTCCAAATATCCCTAACCGAATCTTTTAATTCGTGTTTTCCTTTGGCTATTTCAATGTTTTCGCTAACCCCAACATGTTCGCTTAGTTTTAGCATATCAATTATTTCTTTTATCATTGTTGTAATATTTCTATTA
>JAULXA010000147.1:0-4145 GCA_032118875.1 Flavobacterium sp. | reverse complement strand
ATTGTTGATAATATTGTTCCGTTTGGTGAGATTTTTACTATGTTTATTTTTGCAACAATTGCATTTTGTGTAGCACTGTATTCCTCTAAACTTAATAAAATATAAATATTTCCATCTGTTCCAATTTTTACATCTATTGCGTTGTCACCTTTCCAACTACCAAAAGTAAGTCCCCAAAGGTAATTTCCGTCGCTATCTGTTTTTATAAGATAAATTCCAGTAAATGGATTAGCCTCAGTAGTATTATTTGAATTATCTATGATTTCTTCTCCTGTTAGCGAAGGGTCAATATCAAATAATATAGATTGCGTAACTCCTAAAGTATAAGTATTTTCGCTATTGTCAACAGCAATCCCTGTTGTGAAGTCACTATGTGCATGTGTTATGCCTTTAATTTGTCCTGCCCAATGAAATTCTTGTCCAGAAACAAATTGAGTAATAAAAAAAGTAATTAAGAATATTATTTTCTTTAACATGTAGTAAGTTTATTACAAAAATAATAATTTTTGCGATCTTCGATTAATTTTATATCGATTTCTTTTAGATATTTCAAAAAGTTATATAGTGAGCTTAATAAATGATTTCAATTTTGAATTATTCCTAATAAAAATTATTCCAAATATTTAATGTGTTTTTATCTTTTTAACGAAAAATGTCCTTTATATTCTTTTCCGTTTTCTCTAGTAACCACAAACCAATAATCTGAAGAAGGTACATCTTTACCTAAATAAGTTCCGTCCCAACCTATAGAATTACTTCCTAATTGTTTTATGAATTTTCCATATCTGTCGAATATCTTAACCGTTAAATTAGGTTCGATTTCAGAAAATTTTATTTTCCAATAATCATTATATCCATCTCCATTTGGTGTGAAAAATTTCGGATACATTAAAAGATATAACTCTTCTGAAACGATTCCACACCCATTTTTATCTCTCACGAAAACAGTGTATTCTCCAGCATCTACATTGTTAAATATGTTATTATCTTGAAAGTCATAACCGTTTATGGAATATTCATAATCACCCTGACTGTTGTTTTCTAATAACACTGTAATTGTATTGTTGTTATCTGTCCAATCCGAACTAATAATTTCTTGAATTATGGCGATTTTTGAATTTACTACAGTGAAATTCTTTGTAGAAGTACATGTTATTGTACCATAATTTTTAGTAACAATAACCGAATAACTTCCTATTTGTGTGATTGTAATGTTTTGCGAAGTTTCTCCTGTTGACCAAGTGTAAGAATCATAATTATTTCCTCCATTTAAAGTGATAAAATTTCCGTCGCATATTGGAGAAATATCATTTATAGGTATGAAAGGTTTTGAAACTAATTGAAGGGTCAGCGTTACAATTTGAAAACAGGTATTTGGAGAATCAATTCGAACATAAAATATATTTGTTCCTAATGGTAAATTATATGAAGCAAAATTGTTTATTTGTCCACTAGAATTTTGATTTAAAGCATTAGCATAGCTGTCATAATAGCCAAAAATATTTCCAGTTGAGGTTGTTAAATTAGTAGTATAAGAACTCAAATCTATAGTTTCAGTTGAATCATTTAAATTATCACAAATAATTTCAGAATAATTAGTAGCATTTAAGGCAATTATTAAGTTTATAGTTACAGCTAAACGATTTGTGCTTTCACATCCATTTATGGTTTGAGTAGCATAATAAGTAGTGTTATGAGTTAATAAAGTTGTAGTAGCTAACGGAGTTGTATTCGATGCCGAACTATACCAAGTTACATTCGTTCCATTTGTACTAATATCAGTTAATGTAGCATTTGTATTAGAACAAAAACTTTGATTTGCATTTCCAGATGGAGCAGGAGTGTTTAGGATTTGAATCGCAACAGCAACTCTATTACTTTCACAACCATTAATGGTTTGCGAAGCATAATAAGTGGTTCCACTTACTAATGCAGTAGTGTTTGATAATAGATTACCATTTGTAAGTGCATCGTACCACTTTATGTTTTGACCCGTTATTGCAATTGAATTAACTGTTGCATTTTGTTGCGTACAGAAAGTTTGCAAATTAGTGGCAATAGGCGGAGTTTTACTTTCAACAGTAACAGTGACTATACTTGTTTTTGAACAAAAATTGGCATCTGTTACTTTTAATGTGTAAGTTGTTGTTGCATTTGGACTTGCAATTGGGTTAGCAATATTTGGATCACTCAAACCAGTTAGGGGTGTCCAAGAATAGCTAAATGGAGCAGCTCCATTTGTTACAGTTCCATTTAAACTAGTTTGACTTAAGTTGCAATTTAAATTTTGTGCTGTTCCTGCGTCAATGGTTAAATTACACGAAGTGCTAGATTCTGTAATTGAAATATCATCAATAAAATAACTTATGGTAGCTAATGTACCTGAAGACAAAGTTGTTGTAGTTTCTATGTCATCACTAAAATTTCCGATTGTAAAATATATCAAATCAGATGTTGTTGGTGTAAACTGAAAATTAAGTAGTGTCCAACCTTCTTTATCTGTAATTGGCGGACCCGAATAATTCACACTTGGTGCAATTTCCCAAACGCAACTATTGTTTATGGATTGTTTAGAGTTGGTAAATTTGAATCCTATATTATTAGTTCCTCTATCGCATTTGTCAAATAAAGAAACAAACATTTTAACATCGTAAGTAACACCAGCTGTTAACGGACTAGTTAATTCTCCTTGTAAATATTCTCTATAAACAGCACATCCACCACCTCCATAAGTAACTATGTTTGTCATGCAATCACCTGTTCGTGGAAGTTGCTGCCCATTTGTTGCAGAATGACTTGATAAAGGATGAGAATAACATGAAGTTGGTAAACTCATGTGAAATATATCAGGTATGGCATTAGTTGGATAATCCCAGTTAGTAGCAGCTAACATTACCGAATTACCATTTATATTCCATGAACAATTTAACAAACTCAAATCTATGGTTTCAAAACTTGGGTTTTTAACTAAGTTTTGAGAATAATTGTGAGTTGAATATAGTATTATAATATAAATTATTTTAAAATATTTATTCATTTTAGTTTTTAATTAGTTGCGAGTTTGTAAAAAAATTTCTCTTTAGAAACGGTGTTCTTCGCATTTTTTTGTTTAACTGAACAAAAGATGAACGGAAGTTTTTAAAAATTACACACAAAAGGTTGATTTAAAATTGTGTTCGAAATTAATATCGAATATAAATATAATAATTTTATTTAAAAAAATCTGGTTATTTACATAAAATACTATAAATTTCTTACAAAATAATCATTTTTCGCTATCCACAATTAATTTTTATCTTTGTCAAAACATTTTCTCTTGAAAGATATTCTTCTAATCACGCCTCCTTTTACCCAATTGAATACGCCATATCCCGCAACGGCTTATATCAAAGGGTTTTTAAACACTAAAAACATTGCTGCTTTTCAAATGGATTTGGGTATTGAAGTGATCTTAGAATTGTTTTCCAAAAAAGGTTTACAGCAAATTTTCACTTCTGTCGACCAATCAAAACTTTCCACAGAAAATCTACAACGTATTAACAGTTTAAAAGACGATTATATCCATACAATAGATGCTGTGATTGCTTTTCTTCAAGGAAATAATCCAACATTAGCAAGACAAATTTGTAGTGGAAATTTCTTGCCAGAAGCATTTCGTTTCAATCAATTAGACGATATGGAATGGGCTTTTGGAAACATGGGAATGCAAGATAAAGCCAAGCATTTAGCTACTTTGTATTTAGAAGATTTGTCCGATTTTATTGTGGAATGTGTCGATGAAAATTTCGGATTTAGTCGTTATGCAGAACGATTGGGAAGAAGTGCGAATTCCTTTGACGAACTTTATGACGAATTACATAACGAAACGACTTATATAGATAAAATCACACTTAAAATTTTAGAAGCAAGAATAAAAGAAGTACAACCAAGACTAGTACTAATTTCGGTTCCTTTTCCTGGAAATTTATATAGCGCTTTTCGTTGTGGACAATATATAAAAGCCAATTTTCCTGAGATTAAAATTTCGATGGGTGGCGGTTTTCCAAATACCGAATTACGCAGTTTAAAAGATACCAGAGTTTTCGAATTTTTAGATTTCATCACACTTGATGATGGCGAATTACCAGTAGAATTATTATTTGAAG
>JAULXA010000146.1:7630-8429 GCA_032118875.1 Flavobacterium sp. | reverse complement strand
CTATTTCTATGTCTTGTACAGGAAAAGGTACGATTTGTAATATGGGTGCAGAAATTGGAGCCACAACTTCTACTTTTGGTTACGATGATTCGATGAGAAGATATTTAGCGGCAACAGGTCGTCAAGTTGTAGTAAATGCTGCGGATAAAGTAGCGGATTATTTAACAGGTGATGCAGAAGTATATGCTAATCCAGAAAACTATTTCGATCAACTAATTGAAATCAACTTATCAGAATTAGAACCTCATATTAACGGACCATTTACTCCAGATAGAGGAACGCCAGTTTCTAAAATGAAAGAGGAAGCCGCTCAAAACGGTTGGCCGATAAAAGTAGAATGGGGTTTAATTGGATCTTGTACGAATTCTTCTTATGAAGATATGAGTCGAGCTGCATCAATTGTGGAACAAGCCGTCGCGCACGGAATCACACCAAAAGCAGAGTTCGGAATCAATCCAGGTTCAGAACAAATTCGATATACAATCGAAAGAGACGGAATTATTGCCACTTTCGAAAAAATGGGAACAAAAGTCTTTACAAATGCGTGCGGACCTTGTATCGGACAATGGGACAGAGCAGGAGCAGACAAACAAGAGAAAAACACCATCATTCACTCCTTTAACCGTAATTTTTCTAAAAGAGCTGATGGAAATCCAAATACACATGCGTTTGTAACTTCTCCAGAAATGGTAGCGGCTATCGCAATTTCTGGTCGTTTAGATTTCAATCCGTTAACAGACACCTTATTGAGTGATACTGGTATGGAAATAAAATTAAACCCACCAAAAGGAGATGAATT
>JAULXA010000146.1:0-7620 GCA_032118875.1 Flavobacterium sp. | reverse complement strand
TAAAGGTTTCGATGTGAAGGATGCAGGTTTTCAAGCGCCAGCTGAAGATGGTTCTTCGGTTGAGGTTGTAGTTTCTCCAACTTCAGACAGATTACAATTGCTAGCGCCATTTGCACCTTGGGACGGTAAAAATATCGAAGGTGCGAAGTTGTTGATTAAAGCGTTCGGAAAATGTACAACCGATCATATTTCTATGGCCGGACCTTGGTTACGTTTCCGTGGACATTTAGATAATATTTCTAACAATATGTTAATTGGTGCCGTTAATGCATTTAACCAAGATACCAATAAAGTTAAAAATCAATTGACAGGTGAATATGGGGAAGTTCCTGCGGTAGCAAGGGCGTACAAAGCTGTTGGGATTCCTTCAATTGTTGTAGGAGATCACAATTACGGAGAAGGTTCTTCACGTGAGCACGCGGCAATGGAACCTCGTTTCTTAGGAGTTGTAGCAGTTTTAGTAAAATCGTTTGCGCGAATCCACGAAACCAATTTGAAAAAACAAGGTATGTTAGGCTTAACCTTTGCGAATGAAGCGGATTACAATAAAATTCAAGAAGACGATGTTATCAATTTCTTAGATTTAACTGAATTTGCGCCAGGAAAACCTTTAACATTAGAGTTTGTCCACGCAGATGGAACAAAAGATGTCATTTTAGCAAATCATACGTACAACGAAAGCCAAATTGGTTGGTTTGTTGCAGGCTCGGCTTTAAATTTAATTGCTGCTGGAAAAGCGTAAGTAAGTTATTAATAGATATGAAAACTCCAAGTGTTAAGCTTGGAGTTTTTTTGTGAATATTATAAGATGAAATTATAATGAGAATTAAAAAGTTAAATAAAAATTAAGATTTACCTTACATTGTTTGTTTTTTCTACATTTGTGTGAGAAGAAAAAAATCGGGCTTTTTATAGATTTAGAAAGCTGTTTTCAAATAAGTAAAGTTAATAAAGATGAATAAATTTAAGGTTTTAATAATTGTATTATTTCTTTCAAACATAAGTTTTGGACAAGAAATGTTTGACTACGAAAAGAAAATTCAAAATATTGAAAATTATAATAGTATTGATTTAGAATTTACTAACTCAAAAGACAAAATTAAACTTTATGGAACTTTAATTGAACCTAAAAGTCAATATGATAAAATTTTAATTATTGTTCCAGGCGCAGGAATGGATACAAGAAACAGCCATTATTTACTAACTGAAAGTCTTTTAGAAATAAACATTGCTGTATTTCGTTATGATGAAAGAGGTGTTGGTAAATCTGAAGGGGATTTTAATTTTGCCAATTATACTATAACAGATATGGCTAACGACTTAACAGTTATATTTGATAGTATTAAAAATAATTCTAGTTTTTCAACAAAGAAAATCGGATTATTGGGTCATAGTCAGGGTGGTTTGGTTACCATGTCGTTGATTGAGAAAGGCACTAAACCTGATTTTTTAATTCAATGGGCAACGCCAGTACAAAAACACGCCGAGTTTTTAAAATACCAATTAAAAACAGGTGTAAATAAGTTTGAAAACGAATTGATTTTCAATACAGATGAAAAAAAGATTGCTGTAATGACTATTTTTCAAGATTTTTTTGGTGGAACATCAACAGAAAACACTCCGAAAGAAGATTTTAAAATTTCTAAAGAAGCACTCAAAAAGGCAAAAAAAATTGGATATACGAGTAAAAATTATAAACGTTTTTATTATTGTAATTTCGTTTCGTGGAAACATCTTGTGAAGAAAAATTTTGAAGATACTTATGCAAAAAGCGAAATTCCAATACTTTATATCATTGGGACTAATGATAAATATGTTGATCCAATAGCTGAAGTTAATAAACTAGAATCTTTTCACAATGATAAAATCAAAATTGTTGTTCTTGATGGTTTTAATCATTACTTAACTAAAGAGAAACAACTACTTAAACCAACGTACGAAATTGATAATTTAGCTAAAGACGAAATTATTAATTGGGTTATAAATCAATAAGATTAGTATAATCTATTATATATAAATTTATAAATAACGATATTTCCACTTCCATCGGTATCAGAACTTTGTAGAATAATTTTATTGTTTCCATTTTCAAAAGTCACAGTTTCTGAATATATATCTCCATTGTAGTTAAATTGATACGTATTTGTATTTGTTTTTTCCCAAGTTGAATTTACATTGTCAACAACAACACAATTACCAGATAAATATGAATCATAATATAAGTCATTTCTATTTCCGTTACTTTGAAATTCAATTGTTGAAGGTTTACAATCATTTTGAGTAGATTGTATGTCGTTTTCATATTGAGTTGAATATTCCCATTTCCCAACAATTGGGTCTTGAACTTCAGAATCACTTTTGTCACATGAAAAGATGAAAATCAATACTATTATTAATAAAACTGTAGCTATTTTTTTCATTGTAGGTTATTTGTTTTCTAATTTAAATTTATGCTTTTCTTCTCTACAATCACAATTCTAATCAACCAAAACAAATGCAATGCGACAATTGGTAGCACAATTAGTAATTGTACTTTATTTACAATATATGCCAAGTAAATAAGTGAAAAAGCGATGCAGATTTGTCCCAATAAAATGATTTTTTGCGAGCTATTTTTCCAATAGTAAAAAGCGAAAACCAATAATAATGGGTTATATAATAAAATGTTGTAATTCCATGAAATTTCTTCGTGTAGCGAATAGAATCCAACCAAACTGAAAAACAAACCTAGTAATCCTGCGAAAATGAAATAGGTAATTTTTATACCTTTTTTGTTTAACAATATTAAAAAAACAATCGCCGCTATTAAAGAATAAATAGAATTCACGTAAGAAAACGGAGTTGAAATCGTTTCTTCATTTAAAACTTTAGTTGGTTTCGCAATTTTTTGTCCGTTTAATGTAGCGGTTTCTAAAACATTTTCTAGTTCTAACGGTAAAAATAGGCGAGTAGCAGGTTCGTCGACTTTAGCTCCAAAAATAATTTGTATGCCCAATTTCATATAAAAATCCGACATATACGGATATAAAATTTCTCGATAACTTTGTTCTGATTTCGGTTGTTTCAAAACTTCTGAACCTAATATTTTATTGATTTTATCTACAACCATAGTCGTACAATTTTTATCAATAAATTTATAGGTATAAAAACGTTCGTCGGAAGTCAAACTATTGTTGAGTTCGTTTAAAAGTTGTTGTTTTTGTTGCGATGTTATGTTTAATTCTTGCTCAACAATACTTCTACCATCTAATTTGTAATTGTATTCAAAATCGTAGTAATTATCGCTGGTTACGAAATATTGTAAATCGCCTTTTACAAATTTCATTATAAAATTGGGCGTCGTAAAATCAAATGCACCATAATTATAAACCACATCAATTTGATTAACAAAATCCGTAATTCGAATTCCAGTATGACCATACATAGCATAGGAAACTGGCGCCGTTCCGCAAGTTAAAATACTCACTTTAGCATTTTCAGACAATGTAACGTTTTGCGAAAAACTAAGAATTGGGAAGAATAAGAAAAGTAATTTTTTTAGCATATTGGGTTTTTATAGGTACGCAGATTTTGCGGATTTAACTGATTTTATTTATCTGAATACTGTTACTGAGACTGAAAACTTATTATTTATCTTCTAAAAATACCTAAATCCACTTTTACAGAAAACACGTTTGAATATAAAGCCGCACTTTGATTTCCTAAATCGGTTAAAGCGTAATCCACTTGAATCCCTTTGTATTTAAATCCTAAACCAATATTCGGTTGAAAACTCACTTTATTTGTATTGTCAATTTGTGTAATTTGTTGAAAATTTCCAACACCAGCACGTAAGAAAGCCAAATCAATATAACCAAATTCAAAACCAACTGCTGGATTAATACTTACAAAGCTTGTTGAAATGATATCGTTCGTTTGTGCAAATTCCATATTCAAATTGGCTGCAGTGGTTAAGGTGTAATCGTAATGAAATTCGATTTTTTTTGAGATTCCCAATTGTGCTTTTGGTAAAGTAATTTCACTCGTTTCAGGTAATTCTTGGTTTTCACCCGGAATCGCATTTTTAATTTTTTCGTATTCTTCTTCGTTAATGCTCCATGTGTTGTAAGTTGTGGTAATATCTCGTAACATTAAACCAAATTTCCAATCTTTTTTTCCTTCGAATTGTAAACCTAAATCAAATCCAAATCCCCAAGAAGATGCGAAATCTCCAATTATTCTTCGAATCACTTTCGCGTTTACACCGTAATTAAATCCTTCAATTGGTAATTTTCTGGCGTAAGAAAAAGTCACACCGTAATCGGCTGTAGAAAATAGAGAAATTCTGTTATAATCAATATTTCCCTGACTGTCAATCAATTGTGTGGTGTTTAAAATGTCGTCGACTCCAAAACGAATTAAGGAAATTCCCCAAGCACTTCTGTCGTCAATTGGCATGGCAAAACCCGCATAATCATATTGCGCAATATTGGCAAAATAATTCGCGTGCATTAAAGCAATTTGTTTGTCTTCCAATTGCAAAATTCCGGCTGGGTTCCAATATCCTGAATTCACATCGGCAGTTTGTGCGGTTACGGCATTACTCATCCCTAACGCAGCAGCATCAACCCCAATGTTTAAAAATTCGTTGGAATATTTACGAATAGTTTGTGCCGAAATTGACGTGGAAGCCAAAATGACAAGTAATAGTAATATCTTTTTCAAAGCAAATTTAATTCTAACACAAATATCTTAATTTCTTACTTAATAAACTCAAATTCTTTCATTTTATTGTTTACATTTGCTATAGAATTTGTCACATTTAAGAAAATTTTAAGAAGATGAGCATAAAAAAACACATTCCTAACACGATTACCTTGTTGAATTTATTAGCTGGATTATTAGCTTTAATTCACGCATTTAACGGAAATTACAATGAAGCTTTTTCATTGGTTTGTTTAGGAATTTTCTTCGATTTTTGGGATGGTTTCTTTGCTAGAATTTGGAAAGTACAAAGCCCAATTGGCTTACAATTAGACTCTTTAGCAGATATGGTTACAAGTGGTGTAGTGCCAGGTTTGGTTATGTATAAAATGTTAGGTGACATTCAAGAAAATCAAGCACAATATAATTTAACAGAAGATACATATTTTATGGGTGTTGTACCGTATTTAGGTTTCTTAATTACGTTGGCTTCATGCTACAGATTAGCAAAATTTAATGTAGATACACGTCAAACGGATTCGTTTATTGGTTTGCCGACTCCAGCAAATGCTTTGTTAATTATGAGTATTCCAATGATTCAGTTTCACTCGGAATTCGAAGGACTAGTTGATGCTTTAAGTAATCCGTATGTTTTAGTTGGAGTTACTGTTTTAAGCTCGTATTTATTGAATGCTGAAATTCCATTATTCTCTTTAAAAGTGAAGAGTTTTAGCTGGGAAAAATATAAAATGCAAGTGGTGTTTTTAGTTCTTTCTGTGATTTTAATTGCTTTGTTAGAATTTATTGCGATTCCAATTATAATTTTACTTTATGTGATTTTATCGGTTGTAAATAATACGATTAGTAAGAAAGTTTAGAGAATTGGTACACAGATTTTACGGATTTCGCTGATAAAAAAAATCCATTGAATTCTTTAAATCTGCGTGAGAAAATAAATTAGACTACAAAGCAATCGATATATAAATATTCAATGGCAACCAGAAGAAAATATCCTTCTAAAAGTAAAAAACAAACCTTTATTAGTCCGAAATCTGTGAAATGGATTCTTGGACTTTTTTTGTTATTGTGTACGATTATTTTTGTGTATCAGAAAAAAGATACGGTTTTATATTACTTAGGATTTAAAACCAAAAACACGGAGTTAACAGCGAATCAAAGAAAATTAGAAGACAAACGTATTAACGACATTGTAACTAATCACAAAGGAAAAATTTTCGGAATTGATGTTTCTCAATACCAAGGCACAATCGATTGGGATAACGTAGAAGCTATTGAAGAACAATTTGAATTGAAATTTGTAGTAGTTCGAGCCACAGCTGGAAGCAATAAAGTCGATTTAAAATTCAAGAAAAACTGGAGGAATTTAACGGAATCTATGTACATTCAAGGTGCATATCATTATTACCGTCCAGATGAAAATTCTACAGATCAAGCCAATAATTTTATCGCAACTGTTAAATTACGAAAAGGGCATTTGCCTCCGATTTTAGATATCGAAAAAATGCCAAAAGGACAATCGATGGATAAACTGAAAGAGGGTCTACAAAATTGGCTTACCATCGTAGAAAAGCATTACGGAGTAAAACCTATAATTTATACAGGCGAAAAATACTATGAAGATTTTTTAAAAGAAGATTTCCCTAGTTACCAATTTTGGATAGCCAATTACAATCCGTGGAAAGAAAAAATTGAAGATGACTATTTGATGTGGCAGTTTACTGAGAAAGCCAAACTTCATGGCGTCGACGAACTTGTTGATGTTAATGTTTTCAACGGAAACGTAGACGATTTAAAGAAAGTCTGTATAAAATAATTTAGCTTTTATTTGGAAGGAAGTTAATCAATACGTAAACAGCTATTAAAACAACAACAAGTAATCCAATTGATTTTGGATTTGCGAAATTTACGGTCCAACCCATCCAAGCTACTCTTTTCGGTGGTAATAATCTTTCGTCTTCTTTGTTATAATATAATAAGCCACCACAAATCCAATTGTTTGGATCTTTGTGCCAGACTTCTAATTGCTCTTTAGATGGATTTTTCATTTCTTTTATAGTGGTACATCCAAATCAATTTCTTTTGGAGCATAGAAATCGATTTTTGTTTTTCTTAATTCGAAATTCTGACCTAAATATACTCTTCTAACCATTTCATCTTCTACTAATTCTTCTGGTTTTCCGGCTTTTAGAATTCCACCTTCAAACATTAAATAAGTTTTGTCTGTAATCGCTAAAGTTTCTTGTACGTTATGGTCGGTAATTAAAATTCCGATGTTTTTGTTTTTCAATTGTGCCACAATACGCTGAATATCTTCAACCGCAACTGGGTCAACTCCCGCAAATGGTTCATCTAATAAAATGAATTTTGGATCGGTTGCTAAACAACGTGCAATTTCCGTTCTTCTTCGTTCCCCACCCGATAATAAGTCACCACGATTGGTACGAATATGACCTAAAGAAAACTCTTCAATTAAGCTTTCCATTTTGGCTTCTTGTTCTGCTTTAGTCAAGTTTGTTAATTGTAAAACCGATAAAATATTGTCTTCGATACTCAATTTTCTGAAAACAGAAGCTTCTTGAGCCAAATATCCAATTCCGTTTTGTGCACGTTTGTACATAGGGAAATCGGTAATATTCATATCGTCTAAATAAATATTTCCGCTATTGGGTTTAACCAAACCTACAATCATGTAAAAAGAAGTCGTTTTTCCAGCTCCATTCGGACCTAATAAACCCACAATTTCTCCTTGATTTACTTCTACTGAAATCCCTTTTACAACACTTCTTTTCTTGTATGTTTTAACTAAATTTTCGGCTCTTAATTTCATTGCTGCTGAATTTATTTCAGTACCTCATAAAAGATACTTGATTTTGTTTTACAAATAAACGAATATTCAAATAAACGATTATACAAATT
>JAULXA010000145.1:0-11835 GCA_032118875.1 Flavobacterium sp. | reverse complement strand
TTCTTTAGAAATGTCATCAATAGCTGACAAATAATCATCCATAACTTGTCCGCCCCAATCTCCTGAAATTTGTTCGTTCCATTTCACACCATGACCAGGCATTCCTCTTCTATTCGGCGCTACCACAATATAACCTTGTGATGCCATTACTTGAAAATTCCAACGGAAAGAATAATATTGACTTAAAGCACTTTGAGGTCCACCTTGACAATATAAAAGTGTTGGATATTTTTTTGTTTTATCGAAATTTGGAGGTAAAATCACCCAAACTAACATTTTTTTGCCATCAGTTGTCGTTACCCAACGTTTTTCTGAAGTACATTTTGCGATTTTCGAATACGCTTCATCATTTACATGGGTGATTTGTTTCCAAGATTTTGCTTTTAAATCATACGAAAACACTTCAGTTGCCATATTGTGCGTTGTTTTGGTTACTAAAACCGAAGTTCCTGTGAAACCTACAATTCCGTTTACATCAAAATCACCATCGGTTAACTGTCTTACTGTAACTGCAATTCTTGTTAAACCAGGGAAATTTACTTCAAACAATTGTTTTGTTCCTAAAACTGGCGCAATGAAATAGACTTTCTTACCATCTTTACTCCAAGTAAAGCTTTCAACTGTTCCGTCCCAAGCAGCTGTTAAATTGATATCCATTCCTTTATGGCGAACAATAATATCATTTTTATCCGCTTCAAAACCATCGCGTTTCATTTGCAACCAAGACAAATCGCCTTGTGGGGAAAATGTTGGATGCGTATCGTAACCTAAATTCTTTTCGGTAAGATTTTTTGTGGTTTTTGTAGCTAAATCGTACTCGTACAAATCGGTATTTGTACTTGTCGCATATGCTGTTCCTGCTTTTTTCTTACATACATAAATAATTTTGCTTCCATCTAGCGACCAAATATAATCTTCATCACCACCATGCGGTTTTTGAGGAGAATCGAAAGGTTCATTTGGCATTATGTCAATTGGCCCAAGTACTTTTTCATTAGGTCTTGCAACCATTCCAACAAACAAATGATTATGCGTACCGTCATTCCAAGTATCCCAATGACGATAATCTAAACTTTTATAAACTTGAGCAGTTGTTTTGGATAATTCTGGATACAAATCTGAACCTAATACTTTTTCTACCTTTACTTGCTCTACGCTGATGTATTCTTCTCCATTTGGAGAAATATTTTTATCAGCTACTAACCCTTCAATTGATTCTAAAAGCATTTCTTTTCCCCCACCAACTGGTACTGAAAAATATTTAGAATTTATTTTATTGTCTTGAACATTTGGCGTTCCCACTTTATAGATTAACGACTTTCCATCTTTGGAAATTCCTATTGGTGTTACTCTACCCAGTTGCCATAATTTTTCTGGCGTCATATTTTGTTGCGCTGATGAACTCATACTTATTACACTGAAAATGAGAAAAATAAATTTTTTCATACTTATAAAATTTAAAACGAGGTTAAAAGTAGCACTTTTTTGAAAAAATATAACTATTTTCACGGTCTAAAATAAATATGTTGTCAAATCACTGAAATGGAAGTTTATTCAAATAAATCAAGTCGACAAATCATTTTTCTACAGCTAAAAAAATAAACTCACATTTATGAAAAACAATAAACTATTCATACTAATTATCATTTCGCTAATTATTGGCGTTGGTTTAGGTGGAATTGTACATTATCAATATCCTGATTCAATTGACACTTTCTCAAAAAATATAAAATTATTAGGAACTGTTTTCATTCGTTTGGTTCAAATGATTATTGCGCCATTAGTATTCTCGACTTTAGTAGTTGGAATTGCCAAAATGGGTGACATGAAAATGGTAGGAAGAGTTGGTGGAAAAGCGATGGCTTGGTTTATTTCTGCCTCTTTAATTTCGTTATTATTAGGATTGGTTTTAGTTAACTTTTTCGCACCTGGAAAAGGAACATCCATAAAATTAGACGATACATCAGCTGCTTCAGAATTAGTAGAAAACTCAAAAGGTTTTTCCTTAGAAGAATTTGTAAAACACGTTATTCCTCGTAGTTTGTTCGAAGCATTTGCCACTAATGAAATTTTACAAATTGTAATTTTCTCTATCTTATTTGGTGTGGCTTTGGCAGCATTCAGTAAAAAAGAAGCAAAACCAATTATCAAGTTATTAGACACAACAGCTCACGTAGTTTTAAAAATGGTTTCTTACATTATGTGGACGGCGCCATTAGGAGTTTTAGGTGCGGTTGCCAGTGCAATTGCGAAACACGGTTTTGAAGTTTTTGAACTTTACGCTAAATATTTAGGCGCATTTTTAGTCGGAATTATTATACTTTGGTTGATCTTATTAACGGTTGGATATATCATCTTGGGAAAACGTTTGTTTGTCTTATTACAAAGAATCAAAAGCCCTTTATTAATTGCGTTTTCAACTACAAGTTCAGAAGCTGTTTTTCCAAAAATGGTAGAAGAATTAGAACGATTTGGTTGCCAGCCAAAAATTGTATCGTTCACGTTGCCGCTTGGTTATTCATTTAACCTTGACGGAAGTATGATGTACATGACTTTTGCCAGTATTTTTATTGCGCAAGTGTATGGAATAGAGATGAGTGTACCAGAACAACTTACCATGCTTTTAGTTTTAATGCTAACAAGTAAAGGTGTTGCAGGCGTACCAAGAGCTTCACTAATTGTGGTGGTTGCAACCTGTGCGATGTTTGGCATTCCGCCAGAAGGAATCGCTTTAATTTTACCAATTGATCATTTTTGTGATATGGCTAGAAGTATGACAAACGTATTAGGAAACGCTCTTTCAACTGCTGCAATTGACAAATGGGAAACGAAACACGAAGCGAATAATGAAATCTCTAACGATTAAAGATTTGCAGAAATAAAAATGCAGAAAACAAAATAGCGAAACATAAATTTTCGCTAAAAAAATCAAACAAATGAAATTTATTTTAGACCTATTCAATATTTTAAAATCCAACTTTTTAATCCAAGCTCAAGAAATTGATCAAGAATTTAAATGGTCACAACTTTTTAATCCAGAATTTTATATTAATTTAGAATTAGGTGGCGTTCCTATTGGAATTTACGTAGTTCTCTTTATCATTTTTGCAGAAACAGGTTTGTTTATTGGTTTTTTTCTACCTGGAGATAGTTTGTTGTTTTTATCAGGAATTTATGCTGAAGCTTTAGCTAAACCTTTAACTTTCTTACCACAAGGTTATTCTCCTGTATTTATTGTAGCGACTTTAATCGCGCTATCTGGAATTATAGGAAATATATTTGGATACTGGTTTGGATCAGTTTACGGAAAAAATTTATACCAAAAAGAAGACGGGTTTTTCTTCAAGAAGAAATACTTATACCAATCAGAAAGTTTCTTTCAAAAACATGGTGGCGTAGCGATAGTTTTCGCGCGTTTCTTACCAATTGTTAGAACTTTCGTACCTATTATTGCTGGAATTGTGCACATGAAAAAAAGCAAATTCATGTTTTATAATGTACTGAGTTCAATTTTATGGTCGTTTATTTTAGTTTTTTCTGGTCACTATTTATATGGTTTATTTTTGGAAAGATTTGATATCGATTTAAAACATCATATCGAAAAAATCATCATAATTTTAGTTTTAGCTACCACGCTTCCTTTAGTGATGAAAGCGATCAAATCAAAAAGATTAGAAAATTTAGATAATACTGGCGATGAATAGTTTGAACTAATTTCTCTAAGTAAAATAAGTTATGCAATTAAGCTATTGGGAAATAAAAAATTGGTTCTCCAACGTGGATTACACCATTGTAGGAAGTGGAATTGTGGGTTTACATACAGCCATTCGATTACGAGAACGTTTTCCAAATGCTAAAATCTTAATTTTAGAAAAAGGTGTTTTACCACAAGGTGCCAGTACAAAAAACGCTGGATTTGCTTGTTTTGGAAGTGTTTCTGAAATTATTGACGATTTAAAATCGCATTCTGAAGAAGAAGTTATACAATTAATTCAAAAAAGATATTCGGGTTTACAATTGCTTCGTAAAAACTTAGGCGACGAAGCCTTAGACTACAAACCTTTTGGCGGTTACGAATTGTTTCTAAAAGAAGACGAAGCCTTTTACAACGATTGCATTTCCAAAATTCCTTTCATAAACGATATTGTCCGACCGTTATTTAAATCGGAAGTGTATTCCAAAGTTTTAGATCGATTCGATTTCAAAAATACTTTTGAATATTTAATTTTTAACGAATTTGAAGGACAAATTGATACGGGAAATATGATGCAGGCTTTGTTGAAAAAAGCCATTCAAAATGACATTCTTATTTTGAACAATCAAACCGTTTCTGAGCATACCGAGTTAAACGATGGCGTAGAAATTGTTACCAATGATGTTGCTTTTAAAACCAAAAAACTACTTTTCACTACAAATGGTTTCGCATCAGCATTAACAAATAACGAAGTGAGACCAGCTAGAGCGCAAGTCTTAATTACAAAACCCATTGAAAATTTACACATCAAAGGAACATTCCATTTAGATCAAGGATATTATTACTTTAGAAATATAAACAATCGCATCCTTTTTGGAGGCGGCAGAAACCTCGATTTTGAAGGCGAAACCACAACTAATTTAGAAACGACTGAAATAATTCAAAATCGCTTGGAAGATTTACTAAAAAATGTAATTTTGCCGAACACACCTTTTGAAATAGAACATCGCTGGAGCGGAATTATGGGCATTGGAAATTCGAAAAAACCAATTGTTCAACAATTAAGTAACAATACATATTGCGGTGTAAGAATGGGTGGAATGGGCGTTGCAATTGGCAGCCTAATCGGACAAGAATTAGCAGATTTAATATAAAATGGCAGTAAGAAAAACAACTCCAAAACCTAAAGCAAAACCAACAAAACCTAAAACCACTGAGAAAAAAGGATTTTTCGGTCAATTCATGCGTTTCTTTTGGAAGGCTTTTATGTGGTTTAATATTATCAGTTTATTTTTTGTGGTATTATACAAATTTGTTCCTGTTCCGTTTACTCCATTAATGGCGATTCGCTATTTTGAGAATTCAGCAGACGGAAAAGATATCGAAACAAAGCACGATTGGGTACCACTAGAAGACATTTCAAAAAACTTACAAAAAGCAGTAATTGCTAGTGAAGACGGTCGTTTTTTCGAACATAGTGGTTTCGATTTTAAGGCCATACAAAAAGCTGCTGTTGGAAATTTTAAAGGTAGAAAATTAAAAGGCGGAAGCACAATTACACAACAAACAGCGAAAAATGTATTTCTTTGGCAAGGACGAAGTTATATCCGAAAAGGATTAGAAGCGTATTATACTTTTTTAATCGAATTGATTTGGGGTAAAGAACGCATTTTAGAAGTCTATTTAAATAGCATTGAAATGGGCGACGGTATTTATGGCGCTCAGGCCGCAACGCAACATTGGTACAATAGAGATTGCAAAAGTTTAACCCGAATGCAAGCAGCCGGAATTGCCGCAATATTACCCAACCCAAGAAGATTTAAACCTAATGGTTCTGCTTACATTCGCAACAAACAAGGAAAAATTGCCCGATATATTTTAATGACAAAATTAAAATATTAATAAAAACTAAGATGAAAACTGTATTAATAACTGGTGCTGGTGGAGGAATTGGCAAACAAACTTCATTGTATTTTGCCAAAAATAATTGGACGGTTATTGCTACTTTACTTTTTGCAAGCGAAGGTGAAGACTTCAAAAACATACCAAATATTTTCTGCTATGAAATGGATGTTACTTCCACGGAAAGTATTGCTTTGGCAACAGAGAAAATATTACAAAATCATCCGAAAATTGACACCATAATTAATAACGCGGGAATGGGCTACAGAAGTTTCGTAGAACTTTCCGAAGATAAAAAAATAGACACTATTGTAAATGTTAATTGGTTAGGAGTCGTGAAAATATGCCGTGCTTTTATTCCAACATTTAGAGAGCAAAAATTCGGACAATTTATAAACATTACTTCTGTTGCAGGATTGGTAAATTTACCACTTGGAAACTTTTATCATTCCACAAAACAAGCCGTGGAAAGCTTTTCAGAATGCATGGCTTATGAATTGGTTGATTTTAACATTAGTGTTTCGACCGTTCAATTTGGAAATGCACCTACATCTTTTCAAAAAAATGTAGTAAAATCTGAACCAACAGAAATCAAATCCTACAATAAATTAATGAATAAAATTTCAGATTTATTAGAAAAAAAATCTGGAAAGAATGCCGATTTACCGCAACAAATCGTAGAAAAATTATTTACAATTGCTACAAAACCGAATAAAAACTTCAGAAGATATACTATAGGTTTTGATGCGAATTTTATGAGAGTCTTACGTTACATTTTAGGCTACAAACTTTTCAACGCTGTAATTAGAAAATCTGTATTTGGTAAATTTTAAAAAAGAAGGTTAGAAAAATAAAATTGCTTTCATGTGATGGAAAGTTACTTTTAGAAACTCAAAACAGGCATTTGTCAATTCAAGACGTACCAACTGGAATTTATTTATTAGTTTTAGAATCAGAATCAGGACAAGTTGGAAATCATAAAATTATTAAAAATTAAATTCTATACCTATGAAAGCACTTTTATTCACCATCTATATTTCAGTTATTGGATTGAATGTAGTAAACATCAAACAAAACAATGTCATTATTAGAGCAGAAAACATTGAATCTAGTTTTTCATTAATTAACGACTCAAAAGACAAAATCAGTATACATACAGGAACTGGATTTGTATCTTTAAACAAAGGCTCTAAAACCAGTATTGGTTGCAACATTGGAAAAGAAGTTCGTTGGGCTAATGAAGGCAAAAAAGGAGATGTAATTTTCAAGATATCTTCTGAAATGTGTGGCAAAACGCTAAAACTTTCGGAAGTAGCAAAATAATTTTACACAAAAACTCTTAACAGAACTTAATTTATTTCTGTTAAGAGTTTATAATATATTAAGCTGTTTCAAACAACGCTTCAAATAAAAAATAAAAATCTAAAAAAAATCCTTTTTCTTATCAGAAAATTCACCTTAAAATAAAATTTCTTTAAATTTTTTTCACTAATTTTATAGAAGTATATCATTGATACTTGTTTTTTATGTCTAAAAGTGAAATCAATAATGGATTATTATTCAATCAAGAGCATTTTAATTTATTAATTAAACTGTATAAATCTTCCTTTATTGATTACAACAGCATAGAAGAAATCTACAAAACAATAACAGAAACTGCCGTTAAAGGTTTAGAAATTACAAGAGCAAGTTATTGGGAAATTGAAAACAACAGTTTAGTTTGCAAAGACTTATTTGACAACACCATCAAAACACATACCTCTGGAACAAAATTATTCGCTGAAGATTTACCTGTTTATTTTCAGGCTTTAAAAGACGGATTTGCAATTATTGCCGATGATGTCAACACAAATATTCACACTCAAGAACTTAAAGAAAGCTATTTCATTCCGTTAGGCATTAAAAACATGTTAGATTTACCTATCAGAAAAGACGGTGAATTAGTTGGTGTTTTTTGTTGTGAACACAATAAAGAAAACAGAAACTGGTCTGAATCTGACTTAGCATTTGCACGTTCCTTATGTGATATCTTAAACTTAATGATTGAACAAGGCAAAAGAAGAGACATTGAAAAACAACTACTTGAAACCGAAAGAAAAATAAGTTTAATTACAGAAAACTCTAATGATGGATTCGTTATAATTGAAAATAATCTTTTAACGTATGCTTCTCCTTCCTATATAGAAATGCTTGGTTTTACTCCTGAAGAATTAACAAATTTCACCACTTTTGATATTTTTCATTATATGCATAAGGAAGATATAAAAGCCACTAAGGAATACATTTTCAGTAATTTAGCCCAGAAAAATAAATATTTTAAATGTCAATTTAGAATACGATCAAAAAGTGGGAAATATTTTTGGAGAGAAGATTCTGCTTGTGTTTTGTATGATGACGAAGGAAAGTACTCGAAATATTTAATTATTTCGAGAGACATTTCTCAAATGAAATCTGCCGAAGAGAAAGCAAAAAAACTATCTTCCCTTTCAAAAGATTTGAATGCCAAATTAGCAAATTTCACTCATATCGTATCACACAACATTCGTTCCAACACGAGCAACATGACCATGTTAATTGATTTAATAGAAGACACGAATAACGAATGTGAAAAAAAAGAATATTTTAAATTATTAAAACAAAGCAACAACAAACTTTCGGAAACCATTTCGCATTTAAATGAAACTATTGATCTTCAATTCACTTCTAAAAAAAGAAAAATAGAAATAAACGTTCATTCAGAAATAAACAAAATACTAAACGGTTTTAAAGAACAATTAGTTACCGGAAAAATTACAGTTGAATTAAATATTACAAAAGATTTACAGTTAAATACCATTCCAACTTATTTTGAAAGCATTATTACCAATTTAATTTCAAATGCGATAAATTATAAATCATCTGATAGTAAGCCTTATATTAAAATTTCCGCAAAAAAAGAAAAGAGAAAAACGGTAATTACTATTGAAGACAATGGAATTGGAATAGATTTATCTAAAAATAAAGAAAAGATTTTTGGCATGTACAAAACGTTTCACGGCAATTCAGATGCAATTGGTTTAGGGCTTTTTATGACGAAAAACAAAGTAAATGTATTAGGTGGTACTATTGAGGTAGAAAGCAAAATAATAGAAGGATCCGTTTTTAAAATAATTTTATAACGTGATTTTAAACTAAAAAAGAAAACAGATGAGTCGAAACTACAAACTTACATTCATTATTGATGACGATCCTGTTTTTGTTCTTTTATTTAAGAAAATAATGCTAAAATTAGGGCAATTTGAAACGGTTATAAATTTCGAAAACGGTCAATTAGGTTTAGATGCTTTGATTAAAATATTCAATAAAAACGAACCTTTCCCAGATATTATTTTTTTAGATATAAACATGCCGATTATGGATGGATGGGAATTTTTAAAAGCCTTAGAAAAATACAAATTTAAAGATGAATTAAATATTTATATGGTTTCCTCCTCTATAGATTCAGCGGAAATTAAAAAATCCAAAAAATTCAAAACCGTGAAACGATTTATCTCAAAACCTGTATCGGCAAGTGATTTCTTAAAAAACTTAAAAGATTAAAACTATTTCCACTTAATAGATTCAATAATTTGCTTCATATCATTTTTGATATAATCTGCAGCAGGAAGAATCGAATCAAAATTTGGTTTGGAGTAAAAATACATACTTGCTGTTACGAAATTTCTAGTACTATCAGTTACATAAAACTGAGCGTTAGTTGCTGCATTTCCTCCAACTTGATAAAACATTCCGTATACTTTTCGATCTAAATTCACATAGGGTTGTTCTGCGATATCGTTGGCTTTAATTACGTGTTCATACGTTAATTTTTGCGCATCAGTAAGCAGCTTTTCTAAATTATTTTGAACCGGTTTGTACGTTAAATATACGGTAGCTTTCATTTTTGGATAATGAATTTCCAATCCACAATTAGCGGTTACTTTTACTTCTGTCAATTCATTTTTATCAAAATCGAAACCACAAGAATTTGAAAATTTCATATATTTTGCCGGCGGATATTCTAAACTTAATTGCCCAGTAGGTTTTGGCATTTTTTCATCGCCACAAGAAAGCAAGGAAAGAAATAATAGAGTAAAAAAAAGGGAACTTTTCATTATATTTTTATGTATTAAAAAAGAACATAGAAAACAGAAAAAGACAAATTATCTTTAAAACCTATTCTCTATATTCTTCTGTTATCTATGTTTTAATCTGTAAATTCTAAAAAATTACTCTAGCGAATCAAAATCCACATCTTTAGAACTTGGTGGATTTGAAGTTGGTGCTTTAGATAAATCTGAATCTTTTTTCGTATTTAAGAAAGTGAATTCTGTAACTTGAATTTCAGTAGTATATTTTGTAGTTCCGTCTTCAGCGGTCCATTGACGTGACTTAATACGACCTTCAATGTAAATTTTATCACCTTTTGAAAGGTATTTTTCACATAATTCTGCGGCTTTATTTCGCACTACAATATTATGCCATTCTGTAGAAGTGATTTTTTCACCTGTCGATTTGTTGATATACACTTCATTTGTTGCTAAAGGAAAACGTCCAATACAACTTTGCGCATCAAAATAATGCATTTTTACTTCGTCTCCTAAATGTCCAATTAGAATAACCTTATTTAATGTACCGTTCATGGCTTATATCTTTTTATCAAAAATACTAAATATTATTTAGATTGCAATTTTTTCTATAAAATTATGCAACACAATTGGCACAGGTAATTGCTTCACTTCTTCAAAACTATAGCCATTATTTATAGCATCTTTAATATCAATAGTATAAAACTTAATATTTAAATGCTGATGCGATAATTTATGCAACACATCAAACGAATCAAAATAATGAAAGTTTTTAATGTTATATTTTTCGTTTAACTGATTCAAAATCTCAGTTTCTTCTATTTCACTTTCTGATTCGATACATGGAAATTCGTATAAATTTTTCCAAATTCCGTTTTCCGTTCTTTTATTCATTTCGTAGTTTTCTAAAGCATCTTTTACTAAGATGTAATTAAAAAACCGTTTGGTAACCTTAACTTTTTTTGATTTTACAGGTAATTCTGAAACTTTTTTCAATTTGAACGCTTCGCAACTATCATTAAAAATACATTCTATACAATTTGGACTTTTCGGTACACATTGCAAGGCACCAAATTCCATTATTGCTTGGTTATGAATATTAGGTTCCGATTTTGAAAGCACTTTCGTAGCTAATTCAATAAAATACTTTTTAGAATTGTTTTGAGAGATATCGTAATCTACATTAAAAACTCGCGACAAAACTCTGAAAACATTTCCATCTAAAACCGCCACGGCTTCTTTAGCGGAAAAAGAGGCAATTGCAGCAGCCGTATACGTTCCAATTCCTTTTAATTTTAGCAATTCTTCGTACGAATTTGGAAAAACACCATTATAGTTTTCCATTACATATTTCGCCGTAAAATGCAGATTTCTGGCTCTAGAATAATAACCAAGACCTTGCCAAAGCTTCAAAATTTGTTGTTCATCGGCATTTGCTAAATCTTTTACAGTTGGAAAAGTAGTTATAAAATTATTATAATATGGCAAACCTTGACTCACTCTTGTTTGCTGCAAAATAATTTCTGAAAGCCAAATTTTGTAAGCATCACTGGTGTTTCGCCAAGGCAAGTCTCTGTAATTTTGGTTGTACCAATGGATAATTTTAGTTGAAAAACTCATATGAAAATATAAAGCCGTAAAAATAAATCATTTATACGGTTAAATTTTAGTTCATTAAGTTTGAATTTGTATTTTTTTAATTCATATATTTGCACACTCAAAAAAATACATAAAATTTAACACGCAAGAAAATGACGAAAGCAGACATCGTAGCAAAAATTTCAGAAAAATTAGGCCTTGAAAAAGGTGACGTTCAAGCTACTGTAGAATCATTCATGGAAGAAGTAAAAAATTCATTAGAAACTGGTGATAACGTTTACTTAAGAGGATTTGGAAGTTTTATTGTTAAGACAAGAGCTGAAAAAACAGGAAGAAACATTTCTAAAAACACAACAATTAAAATTCCAGCACACAACATTCCAGCATTTAAACCTGCTAAAGTATTCGTTGAAAGCGTTAAAGAAAAGACAGAAGTAACTGTATAATATTATTTATTAATCATAAAAACTACACATTATGCCAAGTGGTAAAAAAAGAAAAAGACATAAGGTAGCTACTCACAAGCGTAAAAAA